>JAAUUH010000013.1 GCA_012031145.1 Oscillatoriales cyanobacterium SM2_2_1
CCTACACGGGGTTAACCCTGGCCCTTGCGGGGGGAATGGGCTGCCTGTGGTTGGCGATCGCCGCGCGAGTGCCGTTCCCAGTCGCAGGGGAGCCGGAGTCCTAAACGTCCGGCTATCCCGCCCGATGGGGTGATCGGCATTTGGGGGCAACCCCACAAAGCAACTAAGGTAAATGCCAACGCGCAGGGCTAACTACTCTGGGGGGATATGTTGTGGGGCAGAACCTACGGTGATCAGGTTAGAATTCGACCGGAACTATCCGTGCTTTTTCAACACACTCCCTACCGTTCGGTAAGATATGGTGCAGCTTCGGAAGCATTCGATGAATCATGCTCACAAGCTCCTATCCAAGGAATCAGGCTAGTGGGGCGACTCAGATAGGTTGCCTCTACTGTCAGTCAAGTGCGTAGGACTAAAGTCTTAGATCAAGATGCGAGACTTCTCGGTAAAAGACGAGCAGTGCAGTAGTAGATGCAACAACGTCAAGCGAAGTTTTGTAAATGATCTTTTAGATTTTTTAGCGCACTACCCACCAGCGCAGAAGTTTTCCAATGATTTTGATATTGATTTGAAGAAACAAAAAGATCCTCCAAGAGCAATCACTTTCTTCTTCAGAAAATACTCTGAAATAAGCAGTAAACACCTAGATTACGTTGATAAGAATTTAGAGTCTGTGTTGACAGTTCCTGGCTTATTAACACCTTTGAGGATGTTTAGAAATATTTCGGCTCATGCAGGTATCTCATCTCACAAGTTTGAAGCTGATGAGGTTCGAGTTTGTATTAATCTGGCTTTGGAAAGCTTCCGGCTTGCAAGAGCTAGTCAAGAATTTTGGAGTAAGCTTTCAGGACGATGACTATAGAATCTTTTCTGTTGCCATTGATGGAGATCTAGTAGGTCGGAAAATAGAAAAACTGATCATATCTAACAAACTGGATGAATTAATAGAATATAGTCATGTCATTAATAAGTCAGTCGATAGCATTCGTTTAGTCGCTAATAGCGTTGGAGGGAAAACATATTTGCAAGGAGGTCAGAGTCTTCTAGTTGAAGTGAAAAGCTACCAATCTTTTATCAAAAAGCTTATTGAAATCCATTTAGGATTGGTTGCCACATTTTCTGTCGGTATTGGCAAAAATATTGTTGAAGCTCACTTAGTTCTCAAGTTTGCCAAATCAGCAGGGCGTGGATTGATCATCCTTGTTGAGGTTGTTAATGGAGAATTTAAGTTTAGGCATATTACTTAAAGATCGGCTAAACAAAGTTCAGTCAAGGGGCTAACACTTCACGACAGCGGACGGACGAAAGCCGCTGGTGCTTAGTTCTTGGTTATCTGCCGCCGCTGCATTTTGCCGTTCTGTTGCGTGGTCATACTACCTATCTGTGCGTTTACTGAAGCGATCGCTACAGTGAACACAAAGAGCAGGGAGACGCCCAACTTCCTCAGTTTTAGCCCCACCTAGGGCGCGTCACCAGTCCAAGCTAGAAGCCTAACGGGATTAGCGTTACCTTACACGTCAAATTTTACAGGCTAGGGGCTGAACCTCTGTCCATGGGGCATTTGAAAGCTAAATGATGACAGCCCCTAGCTGGATGCACTGGTGTAAAACCGCAACGCAAACCGCCAAAAGCTATGGGATGCCACCAACAGGGCGATCGCCAGTCCCAAGCTGCCTGCCAACCAAAGGGGATCGCTGCGATCAAGGAAAAATTCTGCGGGCACGGTGGTGAGCAAGGCCACGGGTACTACAAAGGTAAAGAAAAAGCGAAAGCTGGCCGGATAGCCAGTCATCGGATATTTGCCAGCCGCCATCAGGGAGCGCAGCACCTCGGTGACGTTATAGATTTTAGTGAACCAAATGCTGGTGACCGCCAGCATAAACCAAATGCCGTAGAGGGAGACGAGGGCGGCGGCAAAGGGGATGATTCCCGCCCACCAGTTGCGCACACCGCCAACCAACAACAAACCTACCCCCAATAACAGATTGGGGAGCCCCCAAGGCGATAGGGTACGCGCCGAAAGCCAAAACTGGCTACTCACGGGCTTGAGGAGCACAAAATCGAGGGTTCCCTGCTGGATTAGCTCCACAATTCTGCTGAGATTGGGAATTAAAAATGTGCTCGCAAAACCCTCTAAGAGCGTAAAAACGCCCATCACCACCAGCGCCTCCGACCATGTCCAGCCCGCAAAGGTGTAGCCAGTGCGGAACAATAAATACAAGCTGAAAATGCTGCCGCCCAAACCCAAGCAGGCACTGACCAGGGCGATCGCCAAATTGAGACGATATTCCATTTCAGCGGCGATCGCGGTCTCCCAAAAGAGCAGGGTGAGGCGAACGTAGGAAAAAATCGACAAAATCATCGCAATTTAGGGGCGAGTTCCATTAGAAATTAATATAAGGTTATTTTTGGGATCAGACCGGCACTCTGGAGGTTATTTTCGGGCTGAGAACTTCTCCAGGGAAACGCTGGAACCAGATTGGCAGGCACTTTGGGGCCAAGGGCAATGCACTCCACGGCTGAAGCACCCCTTAACAGATGGCCCCAAGTATGCCGAAACAGGATCGGGGTTCCGACTATTTCTGAAGGAATATTTTTGGATCAAAGGGGACACACCCTGCTAATGGGTGGAAATACCCCTAGGGGTGTATCGTGCCCCCTACTCCCCACATCTGGGGCAGGTTCAGCCCCTATGTTCCAACAGGCACTTTTGCCCAGAAAGATGGAGGCCCATACGTCTACCTAAGGATAGAGATTTTTCCTGGGGTTGGGGCGATCGCGACAACCTCAGGCAGTGACCATAAGCGATCGTTATCAGAAAACGAAAATTTGGTCAAAAACAGGGATAAAAAAACCCTCCGAAATCCCAGAAACCCTATCCTGGCAAGGGTTTGAGACAGGAATTCTAGGCAAAGCTGAGGTTCCGTGCTAGGTTAACCCACAGCGATGTAGCTGACACAGCACCCCAATCAAAAGTGAGCTTCTGATGGTTGGAACGGGTCGCTGGTGGTGATTCCCTGTGTTGCCACTGATGGCAAATTTCCATTGGAGCTATGGAGCTGACAACGTTCTATTCCCCCCTTGGAGGTTGGCTTCTGTTACTCGTTTTTAGGTTCAACTCATGTTTGGCTGATTTAGTTTCAACTAATCAAGTATCAACTGAGCTTTGCGATTCCATTCACTACACCCTATGTCTGAATTGAACGGTCGGAGTCTTTGGTTGCTCCTCACACTTTCTATTTTTTCTCCGCTGACCTGTTTTGCGACGGAAGTCTATTCCCAGGCTGAATCCGTTCTTAAGGTGGGGGAACCTCGATCAGCGGCGATTTTGCGCGAACGGCAAAGGCAGCGTCCGGCTATCGCCCATATCCATGAACACGTGGATGACGGCCGCGAAGCTAGCACGATTTATGTGCGTAATATTCCGGTTTTGACGGTGCTCAGCCTTGGTGCATCAGAGCCGACCACCCAGTCCCCGGGGGTGAAACTACCCTCTTTTCCCGCTCGGAATTAAATCCGCGGGAGCGTGCCCGAACAATTGCCGCCGTGATTAACCAAGCCCACGCCGAAGGTCTGGACGCCCAAGACATCCTCCCGCGCTGGCAGTCGGGACGATACATTATTCAACTGGCAGGTCACGGTGAGGTGACCATCGGTGACGAGGTGCGGTTTGCCCAGTCAACGGGAGATGGGGCCCGCGATACGATCCATGCCACCAATCTGCTGCGTCGGCTGTTGGGGGGGGCTGAACCGATTACGACGATCGCTAATGCCCCCGTTGCTTCGGTCGCTTTGCCCCCAGCGAATCCGCCAGTTAATCCAGTCATTCAAGTGGTGCGGTCGGGTTTAAGCCAAGTCAGTCGCGTGGTGGCAAGCATTACGGGTTTGGCATCCTGGTATGGTCCAGGTCTGGCGGGTAGGCCCAGCG
Organism: Oscillatoriales cyanobacterium SM2_2_1; assembly: GCA_012031145.1. Lineage (GTDB taxonomy): Bacteria > Cyanobacteriota > Cyanobacteriia > Pseudanabaenales > Pseudanabaenaceae > UBA999. The sequence continues at coordinate 3,929 of JAAUUH010000013.1, forward strand.
CCAGCGGCGAAATCTTCAATCCTGACCAGTTGACCGCCGCCCATCCCTCGCTGCCCTTTGGCACCCTAGTGCGCGTGATTAATCCGACCAACGGCCGATCGGTTGTGGTGCGGATTAATGATCGCGGGCCCTTCCATGGTAATCGGGTGCTCGATCTGTCAACGGCAGCGGCCCGGGAGTTGGGAATTATCTCGGTTGGGGTGGCAACAATTCGCATGGAAGTGTTAGGTCGCTAGGGTGTGGAGATATTCACTGCTCCCCAGGAGCTGCGGGACTACCTGCGGGGTAGGAGTGGGATTGGGTTTGTGCCAACGATGGGAGCACTCCATCAGGGCCATGCCTCCCTAATTGCACGGGCGCGATCGGAGTGCCCTATGGTGGTGGTAAGTATTTTTGTCAATCCGTTGCAGTTTGGGCCCGGAGAAGATTTAAACCGTTACCCGCGATCGCCCGAGATGGATTGGCAGCTTTGCCGCGCAGGGGGAGCCGATGTGTTGTTCTGTCCAACGGCGGAGACTTTAGCGCTGTCGGCAAGCATGACGCAAGTGGTGCCGCCCCTATCCATGACCTCGGTGCTGTGTGGGCGATCCCGTCCCGGGCACTTCACCGGAGTGTCCACCATTGTGGTTAAGCTGCTCGAGATCGTCCATCCCCAGAGGGTGTATCTGGGGCAGAAGGATGGCCAGCAGGTGGCAATTCTGCGCCGGGTCTTGGCCGATCTCCATCTAGAGGTAGACCTGCGGGTTTGTCCGACCGTGCGGCTCCCCAGTGGCTTAGCCATGAGTTCGCGGAATCAGTATTTATCAGCGGCAGAACTGGCGATCGCCCCCGAACTCTACAAGGGTTTGCAGGCTGCTAGGGTCGCATTCGATCGCGGCACCATGGATCCAGCCAAGCTGATCGAAGCCGTGCAACTCCACGTGGCCCAGTTTCCAGCCCTGACCGTGGACTATGTTGAATTGGTGGATGCGATCAGTTTGTCTCCCTTAACCGAACTGTCCCTGACAACTGGAATACTTGCGATCCTAGCGATCGCCGCTAAAATTGGCTCAACCCGTTTAATTGATAACCTCCTACTCCCCTATGCCAGCCCAACGTAAACCCATAGTTGCCATTGACGGCCCTGCTGGTGCGGGCAAGTCTACCGTGGCCAAACTGGTGGCCCAGCAACTCGGGCTCCTCTATCTCGACACCGGAGCGATGTATCGGGCAGTAACCTACGGCGTTTTAGCCGCCGGGATTGTCCTAGAGGATCAAGAGGCGATCGTGTCCCTATCCGCCGAGAGTGAGATCCAGTTCCGCGGTTCCCAAGTTTGGCTCAATGGTCAGGATGTCACCCAAGAAATTCGCTCTCCTACTATTTCGGCCCATGTGTCCCAAGTGGCCAAAATAGCGGGAGTGCGCCGTCTCATGACCCAGCAACAACAGGCGATCGGCAGCCACGGTGGGGTGGTGATGGAAGGGCGAGACATTGGCACCCAAGTTTTCCCTAAAGCTGAAATCAAGGTTTTTCTGACGGCTTCCCCCCAGGAGCGGGCAAAGCGCCGGTACCAAGATTTGCTCGACCAAGGGCAAAGGGTAGGCAGCCTTGAAGAGCTGGAGCAGTCGATCCGCAATCGTGACTTCCAGGATGCCACCCGTGATATTGCTCCCCTATGCCCAGCACCCGATGCCACAATCATCACTTCCGATGGCATGGACATTTCCCAAGTAGCCGCCGCTATTGTAGAGTTGTATGCACAGTCCACCCTACAGGGCGTTTGTTCATGAAATGGGTTACGCTGCTCTGCGGATTTTGCTTGCCAACCCTAGGCGCCGCTCACTTCTCTGGGGCGATCGCCCAGCCCCGTCTTACCATTCGGGCCGATCGCCAGGAAGCCAATGCCAATTCTGGGGTGGTTACGGCTACTGGTAATGTGCGTCTCGACTATCCCGCCCGTCAACTGCAGGCAACGGCCAACCAAGCGCGATATTTCTCTAGGGAACAGCGCATCGTGCTGACGGGAAATGTGATTGTCATTGAGCGCGGAGTAAACCGGATTGCCGCCGAAACTATCACCTATCTGGTAACCGATGGCACCTTTGTTGCCCTGCCTCCAGATAACCAGCAGGTGGAAACGATTTATTTTGTACCCGATCGCGCTGCCGAAACCCCACCCGCCCAATCCGCAACCCCGGCGGCCCAAGTCAAGCCCGCCTTTAAGCAACGGGTGAGCCCGCCCCCACCCCCCCGTGACGGGTCAAAGGTGCCATGAAGCTATGCTTGAATCAGGTCAGCAAATCCTATAACCGGCGTCAGGTTGTCTCCCAAGTTAGCCTCGAAGTCAGTTGTGGCGAAATAGTTGGCTTGCTCGGTCCCAATGGTGCGGGCAAAACCACGACCTTTTATATGGCCACTGGTCTGGTGCAGCCGGATTCGGGCCATGTTTATCTGGATGCCCAAGACATCACCGCCCTACCAATCCACCGTCGGGCCCATTTGGGGATGGCCTACTTAGCCCAAGAACCGACAATTTTTCGGCAACTGACGGTACAGGACAACCTTAAACTGGTTATGGAACAAACTGGGGTATCGCCGGAAGTGCAGCGCCACCGCCTAGCTAGCCTGTTGGAAGAATTTCGTCTCACCCACCTCTCCCATTCCTATGGAATCCAGGTCTCCGGCGGCGAACGGCGACGGACAGAACTGGCCCGCGCCTTGGCCGTGGGGGTGTCCGGCCCCAAATTTTTATTGCTTGATGAACCCTTTGCTGGCATTGATCCGATCGCTGTGTCCGAAATTCAGAACATTATTCGCACCCTACGTGATCGCCAGATGGGGATTTTGATCACCGACCATAGTGTCCGGGAAACCCTCGCCATCATTGACCGAGCCTACATTATGCGCGATGGCGAAATCCTAGCCGCGGGTACGGGTGCCGATCTGGCCCACAATCCTGAAGTGCGGCGCTACTATTTGGGAGAAGCCTTCCAACTGTAATGGCACCTCGCTCCCCTGCTACGGCTGTTCGTCGTCGAACTTCGGTCGCGCCGTCCCTAATTTCGGTGATGGATCGCTATTTGGGCACCCAGATGGCTCCGCCCTTTTTATTTGGGGTGGGCGCTTTTTCGTCAATCATCTTAGCCATTGGCTCCCTGTTTGAGTTGGTGCGCTTGGTTACCGATTCGGGTCTCAGCGTCTGGGTGGCATTGCAGATCTTTTTGCTGCAAATTCCTGGCTTCATGGTCTATTCCTTCCCCATGTCAGTGCTACTGGCGACGATGCTTTCCTTTAGCCGTCTTTCGGCTGATGGAGAGCTAACTGCCCTACGCAGTTGTGGGGTCAGTGTGGTGCGGCTGCTGATTCCGGTGATTCTTTTGAGCTTTTTGGTATCAATGCTCACCTTTGCCTTTAATGAGGCGATCGTGCCGGCAGCCAATTGGCAAGCCCGTTCCTTGCTGCGGATTTCCCTGAACCAAGATGCCCCCCAATTTAAAGACCGCGACATTATTTATCAGCAGTATGGCGACATTGTGCAGGAAGACAATAGTACGGCGCAGGGACTGGTGCGCAGTTTCTATGCCCGTCGCTTCAATGGACAGCGGATGGAAGGGGTGACGGTGATTGATTTTTCCCAAGGGCGAGTACAGCAAATTCTGGTAGCCGACTCGGCCATTTGGTTGCCCCAGGAAAATGTCTGGCAGTTTCGTCTAGGCACCACCTATTTGGTGTCTCCCGATGGTAACTACCGCAGTATTTTGCGGTTTGAGCAGCAAAACCTCCAACTGCCCCGCTCGCCCCTCGATCTGGCCCAGGAAACTCGGGGCACAGAGGAGATGAACATCAGTGAACTTAGTCGCTACATTGCCTTGGTGCAACAGACCGGCAACACTAAGGAGGTTACCCGACTGGAGGTGCGGTTGCAGCAAAAATATGCCCTGCCGTTCATTTGCATGGTGTTTGCCCTGATTGGCTCACCCTTGGGCATGCGGCCCCAGCGTTCGAGTACGGCAGTGGGGTTTGGCGTGAGTGTGCTGATCATTTTTGGCTACTATTTGCTGCTGTTTATCAGCGGTGCCCTAGGACAGGTGGGGGCGGTGCCGGCAGTGGCGGCGGCATGGATACCCAATGCTATTTGCGCGGGAATTGGACTATTTCTCCTCAGTCGCGTTGAGTGATTCCTGAAGCGAGAGCATATCCCGTAAAACCTGCTCCGGGTGGGGCTCGGGCTTCACTTGGCGATAGATGCGGCGCAGGATCCCTTCGGCATCGATCAGGAAGGTGTTACGAAAAATGCCGACGTATTCTTTGCCCATAAATTTTTTGGGGCCATAGCTTTCATAGAGGGTAGCGACTTGAGCATCGGGGTCGCAGAGTAGGGGAAATGGCAGTTGATATTTGGTGATAAATTTTTGGTGGGACTGGGCCGTGTCGGTGCTGATGCCAAAGAGGAGGGCATTGGCGGCTTGGAGTTGGGCATAGCGATCGCGAAAACTACAGGCTTCCTTGGTGCATCCCGGCGTGTTGTCCCGGGGATAGAAATAGAGCACTACCGGCTGCCCCCGTAGAGCCGAGAGGGTAACCTCCCGTCCGGTGTGATCGAGAAGGGTAAAGTCCGGGGCCGGGTCGCCCACTTGCAGCATTGCGGGGGGAGTCATAGGAATTAAACGAGGGATCCCCAAGATTATCGGTTACCGCCCACGGGAGTAGGAAATTCGGTGATATCAAGATTTATCATCAACATTGGAGAAGCTGATGATTTTAATTAGATTTTGGTAAAAATAGATACAGAAATTTTTTAATTCTTTTTATGGCTTTGGAGATAAATCATGCCTATAGCTACCTACCGGAATTTGGCGATCGCCCTAGCCCGGTTGGCCCCATGACTTACACCCATGACACTTGGGTTACCCTGCTGTCCTTGCCCAACCCCACCTGTTTTCACGAAGCTACGCTGTTGGTATAGCTGTAAATAACTGGGTTAGGGCGGGGTGCAGGGGTGCAACCCCTGGCTGGGAGCACAGCCCCCAACCCCCCTTTTCCTTCGATGTCCAAACCTACCCGAATATGGCTATAGAAGAAGACGAGGACGGTCAATGACAGGCATGGATTCCCGACTACGGCGTGGTATTGCTTGATCGCAGCGAATTTTATTTCTGAGGGGTTAGGCCTTAGGTGGCGCGAAGTGCTGAAAGGTCTGGCTCCCATCAAGTTCAAAATCCCCAGGGGCGGCGGTGAGGGTGCCGATGATCGCGCTTTCGGGAAATCGGGTCAGAATGGGCTGGGCGATTGCCTCTGGCAGCGCCAAAACCAGCTCAAAGTCTTCACCACCATAGAGTGTCCATTGCAGTGCTTGGTTGGGAAACTGCTCCCCTAGAGCGGCGTCTAGGGGGATGAGGTCAGAATTGAGGTGAATGCCAACCCTACTGGCTTGGCAGATCTGAAGAATGGCATCGGCTAGGCCATCGCTGGAATCCATCCCAGCAATAGGGGTAGGGGGCAGGGTGTGTAAAAACTGAACCACATCGATGCGGGGGCGCGGGCGACGGTGGGCCAACACCAATGCGGGGGCGCGTTGCGGGGTGCCCTGCCACAGGAGTTCCAGTCCGCCCCGCGATCGCCCATGGGGTCCCGTGATCAGAACCACATCCCCAGCTTGGGCCAGATGCCGTTGGATCAGGTACTCCCTAGGGACAACACCGGTCGCCGTCACCGATAGGGTGCGAATGGGGGAGCGGACCGTATCGCCTCCTACCAACTGACCGCCATACTGCCGTAGACAAGCACTGAATCCCTGGTAGACCGCTTCCACCCAAGCGGTTGGGGTCTCTGGCGGTAGGCCTAGGGCCATGACCAAACTTTGGGGGAGTCCGCCCATGGCTGCAACATCGGATAAGTTGACCGCAGCGGCCTTCCAGCCGACGTCAAAACCCGCCATGGTGCGATCGCTAAAGTGCACCCCATCGATGAGCATATCCGTGGTCATGACCAACTGCCATCCGTTGGGTACTGGGGGCAAGCAAGCACCGTCATCCCCAACGGCCTCACTACAGTAGGGTTTCAGGCGTTGTAGGAGTTGATGCTCTCCAAGGTCTGCGATCGTTTCCAACGGTGCCCCCTAAAAAATGACATCGATTGGTAAGGTCGCAAGCTCCAGTCGATGGAGGCTGGGCTGACCCGCCGTCACCCCGCCCACCAGCAAACTAGACGACCCCAGGGCCGCTAGCACCGTAATGCGGTCGAATTTGGGTGCCAACTGGAGCACCCCCACCAAATCCCCTAGGTCGTCGAGGATATAAATCAAGGAGTCGGCCGTGATCGCTCCATAGCCCCAGCTAAAGGCCGTCACCTGTTCGCAGGGGCTAGGTAAGGCTACTTCCTGCAGCCGAAAGGGCGTGACTTCTACGCGCCACAACACATCGGCCCGCTGACTGTGCCAGAGGATCAGAACCCGCGATCGCCGTCCCCGAATGAGGCGATTAACTGCTACTGGCAGTGCCAACTGGCTCAGGCAGTGTCCCCGCCGTGACCCAAGGAACAAGTGCCCGGCCGTCGCCATGGCAAAATGATGGGCATCCAGCACTGCCCCCCCCAAATCACACCGGAGATTGGCAGGTGCCATGGAATGACCCGTCCATAGCGGAGGGAGTGCACCTCACCCGCGCGATCGCCCGCCACCACCAGCCAGCGCCCTTGCTCATCCCCGGACATAGTCATCCCCAGAGCACTGCGATGCTCCCAGCCCATTTGGTTCCAAAACCACAGCCCCTTGAGACCAGCCACAAAAACCCCCATGGATCCCTGCCAAAGATAGTGGCCCGGGGCCGGTAACTCACATACAAACATCGGTTTAGCCAAACCCTGTCCGGCAACCTTGAACCGGCATAGTTCTAGATCGGCCATCCCATAAACCTGCTCCCCACCGACGGCGATCGCCCGAATTGGCTCGGTTAATTGTTGTGATGGCACCTGTCTCAGGGATACCTCGATGGACTTCGGCAACACCCTCGTCCCGAATTCGAGGGGCACCCCCCCCGTCAACACCTCCAGCAGAGCCCCCCGCATCGCCCCGACCGAACCATAGCGCTGACCCGGCAGCTTGGCGAGGGCCCGATGCAAAACCGGGCGCAGTCCCACGGGCACGGTCTCGGGAATCGTTAACTTTTGCGACAGATGCAATTGCTGCAACTCTTGGGGCATTCCCGAAAATGGGCGATCGCCCACCAGCAATTCATAGAGCATAATTCCCACCGCATAGATGTCTGCCGCCACCGACACCTGACCGTAAAAGCGCTCCGGGGCCATGTAGGCAGGCGACCCCGTGTTGTTGCTCTCCCCCTGGGATTCCTGCACAACCTTAGCAATGCCAAAGTCGGAAATCTTAGCCACCAAACCGCCCGCCCGCCGCTGCAAAAGGATGTTTTCCGGCTTGATGTCACAGTGAATAATCTGGGCTCCGTGGGCGTGCTCCAAACCCTCTAGCACCATGACCAGCAGGCGCAATCCCTGCGCCAAAGGGAACTGACTGCGCTGATCTAAAAGCGTTCGCAGCGTCCCCGACTCACAGTATTCCAGCACCAGATAACGATTTCTTTGCTGGTGAAGCAGGGCATAGCAAGCCACGATATAGGGATGGCGTAAAGATAATAAAAACCGCAGTTCCCGCAACAGCCGATGGGTGGGGAAGCGCCGTGACTCTAACTCCTTGAGTGCCCGCAATTCTTGGGTGCGCCGATCCTGCGCGCACAGTACCCGCCCAAACTGCCCGCGCCCAGCAACGCCCCATACGTGATAAAACGCTAATTCATTCATAGCACCTCTAAGCATAGGCGCGTTTTTCCGTTGCTGCCCCTAGATTTACGTACCTTTATAGTCACTCAATCCAACTCCTGGTCTCCCTTGGTGCCGGGAGACCGAGAGTTAACGTTACTTCACATAAACCTTGAAGTTTTGTAGAGAAAATCAAGGATTTATTTTTGATCCCATTTAATAGGCATAGATTAAACACCGTTTTGACGAATTCACTAAACTTCCTATGACTCAGGCATTACCCCACGATGACGTTCCTAGCATGGGGCGGCGGCAATTTATGAACCTCTTGGTTGGTGGATCGGTTGGTGTCACCGTACTTGGGGCACTCTATCCCGTGGTTCAATACTTTATTCCACCCTCCCGTGGCGGCAGTGGTGGTGGGGTTACGGCTAAGGATGCCCTAGGGAATGATGTCCTTGCCAGTGAATTTTTGTCTAGCCACCAGCCGGGTGATCGCATTTTGGCCCAAGGACTCAAGGGCGACCCCACCTATCTTGTGGTCACCGAGCAAAAAGAACTGTCCAGCTATGGACTCAATGCCGTCTGTACCCACCTCGGCTGCGTGGTGCCTTGGAGTGTCGCCGAAAACAAATTTATCTGCCCATGCCATGGCTCCCAATATGATGTCACCGGCAAGGTGGTGCGCGGCCCAGCCCCCCTGTCCTTAGCTCTGGTGCATACCACTGTCAATGATGATCGGGTGCAATTTGTCCCCTGGACGGAAACGGACTTCCGCACCGACGAATCCCCTTGGTGGGCCTAGGTTGCCCCTATTCTTCCTGTCTTGATTCCCCACAGTTGCTGAATTTCTATGAAAAAAGTTCTTTTGATGGTGTTAAGCGTTATCGCCCTGTTCACCCTCCAAGCCCCGGCGATCGCCTATCCCTACTACGCCCAAGAAGCCTACGAAACCCCCCGCGAAGCCACCGGGCGGATTGTCTGTGCCAACTGCCACCTGGCCCAAAAGCCCATTCAACTGGAGTTACCCCAAGCGGTTAAGCCCGATTCTGTGTTTGAAGCGGTGGTTAAAATCCCCTACGATCACAGCCAGCAACAGGTGCTCGCCGATGGTACTAAGGGCGGGTTAAATGTGGGTGCGGTTCTGATGTTGCCCGAGGGCTTTAAGATTGCCCCCGAAGACCGCATTCCCGAAGAACTCAAGGAAAAGACCCAAGACATTTACTACCAGCCCTATAGCGACACTAAGGAAAACGTGATCCTGGTCGGGCCCATTTCCGGTGATGACTATTCGGAAATTGTCTTTCCGGTGCTGTCCCCCGATCCGGCAAAGGATAAGAACATTCATTTCCTGAAATACTCGGTTTATGCCGCTGGTAATCGCGGTCGAGGACAAATCTATCCCACCGGCGAAAAGAGCAATAACGCCGAATATGCTGCCTCCGTCTCTGGCACCATCACCCAAATTGCCGAAGTTCCGGCCAATGAGGATCAAGGCACCTATGGTGGCTATGCCGTCACCATTCAGCCCGAATCTGGCGCTGCAGTCACAGAGAAAATTCCCGTCGGCCCGACCCTTTTGGTCAGCCAAGGCGATCGCGTTACTGCCGGTGCCCCCCTGACGGTCAATCCCAATGTGGGCGGTTTTGGTCAGCATGATGGCGAAATTGTGCTTCAAGATCCTCGTCGCATTCAGTGGCTCTTGGCCTTCTTTGCGGCAGTGATTGTGTCCCAGATTTTGTTGGTGCTCAAGAAAAAGCAGGTGGAGAAAGTCCAAGCTGCGGAGATGAGCTTCTAGGGTGCGTCATCAATTCAAGCTAGAGGACTTGCGGGATGCGCATGCCCCGCATCAAATTTTATAGCCTAGGATCCCTGAAGCCGACTCCATGAAAGCATTTGACAGCTAAATGAGGACAGCCCCTTGTGGGTTTGGCTAACAAAAGCTGAGGTTTTTCAAGTTCCCCCGGATTCAATTCTGGGGGATTTTTTTGCCGTCGCACCGAAAGGGGATGGGAGATTAGGGCTGATGCCATTGTTGGTGGGGGTGGAGCACCACGGCCTTAAGGATGCGATCGCCCCGCCAGAGGGGAAGGGAAAGCCAGCGGCGTCCGGCGGCAATCCACTGTTTTTGCAGCATGGCATTGGAAACCGCAGGATCGGTGGAGCGCAGGCAGGCAATATTCAGCGTTGGCTCGCAGATCAGGTCTATTTGGGGTTGACGCTGCACCCACTGGCAGAACAGCTCGGTTGCCATCAGGGAATCTTCCACCAATTGGCGACACCCTGACTGACCAAGGGCTTGCAATGCCAGCCAGAGCTTTAGACTATCAGTGCGGCGAGTTCCCTGGAGGGTAAGGCTGCCATAGTTGGTTTGGGCTTCATCCATGTAGGGGAGAGGGGTGTCCAGCGCCCGCCCGAGGGTAGGGGCATGGCGCACCAACACCATGGCGCAGGTGCGCGCCACCCACAGCCATTTTTGGGGGTTAAAGGTGATGGAATCGGCTAGTTCTATGCCCCGGAGGTGCGATCGCCGCGATTCGGAAAATATGGCTGCTCCCCCATAGGCGGCATCCACATGGAACCAGATGCCCCGCTCGCGGGCAATGGCACCTATTTCGGCGAGGGGGTCAATTGCTCCGGTAACCGTAGTGCCGGCGATCGCCACGATGACAAAAGGGATGCAGCCACGGCCGGCGAGTGTGTCTAGGGTCTGGTGGAGGGCATCGATCTGGAGTTCGCCCCGGGGGTTGGTGGGAATCCGAATCAGGTGATCCTGTCCCAGCCCCAGCACGTTCATGGCCTTGTCAAAGGAGGTGTGGGCCGCCTCGGATACCAGAGCCATTTGGGGCATTGTGACTCCACGCCGTGATGCCTCGGTTTGGGTGTGATTCCGTGCCGCCAGGAGGGCCGTGAGGTTAGCCAAACTGCCTCCAGCGGTGAGGGTGCCCCCGGCCGAATCCCCCAAACCAAAGAGCTGGCTAAACCAATGAATCAATTGTTGTTCGAGATCCGTAAAAAAAGGTGCTAGCTCATAGCTGAGCATATTGTTGTTGAGGGCAGCAATCAGGGCATCGGCCCAGATCGTAATCGCCAGGGGCACACTGTCCATATGCCCCATGTAGCCGCGATGGTGGAGGTTGAGGCTGTGGGGAATCACGGTGCGGCGAAGCTCCGCCATCAGATCGACCATGGGCCGGCCATGCTCGGGAATCTCGAAGGGGGCGATCGCTGGGGGGCGGGGCTGACCAAAGTCTCCAGTAGTGCGGGACAGAATGTCATCAATAATTAAATCTACAAACCGATAGCCCTGCTGCCGCAGGGATTCGCGGTTGCTGCCGTCGGGGGACATAAAAAAATCGGGGTGCACCGCCTCTCCCATCGTCAAAAATGAACGCTTCTTACCTAGGCTAGCTCTTCCTGCTGCGGTCGCCACAGCAGCATGGCATCCCCGTAGGAATAGAACCGATATCCCCGGGCGATCGCCTCATGGTATAGGGAAAGCAAAAACTCCCGCCCTCCCACCCCCAAAAACGACGACATCATCATCAACAGGGAGGATTTGGGCAAGTGGAAGTTGGTAATCAGCCCATCGAGCACCTGCCACCGATAGCCCGGATAGATCATGAGGTTGGTTTTACCCATCATTGGTGTCATAGAGCTACTTTCTAGGGCTCGCGCCACGGTGCTGCCGACCCCGATCACCCGTCCACCCCGCGATCGCGCTGCCTGAATTTGGGCAATCACCGCCGCACTCACCTCATACCACTCTCCATGCATCTGGTGCTGGGTAATATCCTCAGCCTCCACCGGTCGAAAGGTGCCCAAACCCACATGGAGGGTGATGGTAGCCAGTTCCACTCCCAGTTCCTGGAGCCGCAATAGCAACTCGGGGGTGAAGTGCAATCCCGCCGTTGGTGCGGCGATCGCCCCCGGCACCTGGGCATAGACCGTTTGATAGTGCTCTGCAGCTTCAGCAGACTGCTCGGCGTCAATGTAGGGGGGCAGGGGTATCTGACCAATCGCCTCGGCGACGTCCATCAAGTCCATACCCTCGGGGATGTGGAACTGTAGCTCCCGGGCTCGCGAGGTTTCTTCGATCGCCACAACCGTGGCCGAAACCGACTCCGTAAACACAATCCTGCTGCCTACGGGCAGGCGTTTTCCCGGTTTCACCAAGGACAACCAGCGATGGCACTCCGAGGCGATCGGCTCCAGTAATAAAATTTCCACCGCCACCCCCGACGGCTTGTGCCCATACATGCGAGCCGGAATCACGCGGGTATTATTTAACACCAAAAGATCCCCCGCCCGCAGCCACTGAGGCAATTCATAAAAAATTCCATGGTGCCATGTGCGATCTCCATCCACAACCATCAATCGCGCATGGTCGCGGGGCTCCGCTGGTTTCTGGGCAATATGCTCCGCCGGCAGAAGGTAATCATAGGATTGGAGACAAAGATCGGGATCGGCCATGCCAGAAAAACAGAAATTCACAAGAAATTATAGAATTTTGTGTGCCGTTTCTAGGAAACAGTGCTATATAGAGGAGGTCAATCAGGCTAGCTTCAATTCTGACCCTGACACCCCCCCCAATGTGACTCAAATCCCACTGATTTGAATCTGATAGTCAACCTGATATTCAATTTGCTATGGATGTCGCTGACAATTTCGATATCAATTTGATATTAGTTTGAAATCAGGTCAACACTATAGGGAAGCTATTGATCTTCTACAGTTAAGTTTTTTATCTTTTGGAGGAAATTCCATGAAATATCTCATGGTCGATTTGCATCAGCGATTTTTAGGCTCCATAACCCAGGAGCCGCCCCTGTCCGTTGGCGACACGTTTGCAACCCAAAGTCGCAACTATATGGTGGTCGGCATTCAAACTGCTCGGGAGCCGGATGTGCGATCGGTGACGGTAATTGCCGCCAATAGCAAAGGGCGTGTTGCTAAAAGTCCAGCCTAATTAATTGCTAATTAAATTAATTGCTAATTAACTGTTGGCAGTGGAACGCCATGGTGAACCGTTTTGATCCACTTAAGGCGTTTAGGACGGATTGCCATGCGAATGGTTACGCTGACCATTACTGGAATCCAATGCAACATATAGAGGGTGCCTAGGAGCGTTTGGAAGGCGGACTGCCACCAAGGCCGCTGGTAGGCACGGCGGACGCCGAGATACATGGCGATCGTGGACAGGGAAAAGGCCATAATGCCTAGGGGACTGAGAACGGGTCTCTCCCGCAAAATAATCGCGGCGATCGCATCGGGTAGGAACGCCGTGGGCAAAAGATACTGCATCAGCAAAAAGGACAGCAGGTCAATCATTTTCTTGAGACTGAGCCGTCGGGTACCAAGCAGCAGTGGCCAATAATCCAAATAGCGCTGGTAGCCCCCTTCTGCCCAGCGGTTGCGCTGATGCCAAAGCTGTTGGAAGGTCGTAACCCCCTCTTCCTCAACCGCCGGAAATGAAAGGCAGTCGATGTCCCATTGCTGGAGGTGCAGACGGAGGGTCAGGTCAAGGTCATCGGTGATGGTTTGTTCATTCCAGCCGCCACAGTCGCGCAGCGCCTCTCGCCGCACAAATTGACCGTTGCCCCGCAGTTCGCCAATGCCACCAATCCGAATGCGTCGCTCCTGAAAGAAGATGTCAAGGGCCATTTCGGCTTCTTGTCCCCGAGTCCAAAAGTTAAGGGGGGCGTTGGCGATCGCCTTCCGCAATTGCACTGCCCCTAGGCGAGGGCGCTGGAACAGGGGGCGATCGCCCGCAAGGCATCGGCGGCAATTTGGGCATCGGCATCGAACACGCCAATAATTTCGCCCTTGGTTAGGGGCAACACCTGATTGAGGGCACCGGATTTCCCCCCCTTGGCATCGCCACCCCGACGCAGTACGTTGAGTTGGGGATATCCCTTTTGGCACTCAGTTAACACCTCAGCCGTGCGATCGCTACTGTTGTCGTCGATCACCCATACCTCTAGCCGTTCCGCTGGGTAGTCCAACTCACAGAGATTTCTGACTAAATTGGCGATCACCGCCTCCTCGTTTTTAGCCGCAACCAGCAAAGAAAACGCCGGCCACTCCACTGCCTCCGGGGGCAAAGGCTCAGAATGGGGCGGGGGTGGGGTTAGCAGCAGACGGAGCGCATGCAGGCTCAGGAGGGTCACCAGAGCCAGTAGCACCATAGAAGCAAAGGTCACCCAGTGCAAAATAGCGACGATGCCGTAGATGCCAAAGCCCAAAACCGCTGCTTTAAGGCGACGATATTCCCCGAAGCGATCAAACAAAGACCCATTCATATTAGTTTACAAGGCTTAATAGGCTGATCTTACGCCCATCGTTCCCGTCAGGGCAAATCTTTATGCCCATGACTCAGGGTATGGTGCAATTTCTCGGCGATCGCCGCAATCCACTGCTCGTCCTGTTTGGTGTAACTCCGCGGCACATTGGCCCCCAAAATCAACACCCCATCCGACTCCATCGGTTGCACAATGACGCCCTGGGTATTGGCAGGTAGGTAGGCAAACTCCGTTCGTCCCGGATAAAGGGCAAGGCTGACCAAATAGATGGGTTTTTGGGTTTTCAGGGCCCGCTGGGCGATCGCCCCAAGGGAGCATGGCGGGTCGGTTTCGGGAAAAATACCCCGCCGCAGCACCACCTGCCCCCGCCACCACAGCACCACACACTGGGTTACGGTATTGGTCAGCAGAATGTGGGACGCCCAGGCCAGTTCCGTTTTGGCGCTCTCACTGGCCGCATCGAGCCGCTGATCAAGATCCGCTGCCAATTCAAAAACTTGGCGACCCTCCAAAACGACCGCATCCGGTGGCTTGGGTTGGATCTGCTGCCACAACAACCCAATCAGCACCAGCACCGCACTAAGAATCACCCCCAACACATCGGCGCGGGACTGGCTAGGGAGTACCTCGGGTGAAAAAAAACGGTTGACGAGCAGCAGCAGGCTGCCCAAAAAACCAGCCCACAGGGGAAGCGATCGCATGGTCATTCCACCATAGACTTCAGGGTCTTAGGCTTCTTTCGGAGCCAGCCATTGATGGTAAACCGACTATCGGCAAAGGCCTGGGATGGACAGGAGACGGGCAGCACTTCATGCATATAGCGGCTGAGGAAAAAAACAATGCTGTTATTGAATGGCATCACTTTTTTGTAGGATTCGGCCGCCACATAGAGATTGTTTTTAATCTTGGTGTCATAAATTACCAGTTCGCCGCCCGTAAAGGCCTTGGGCTCGCGGTAAAAATAATAAACATAGGTCAGTTCGCGGCTGGCGGTATCCGCACTGCCATTGTCGTTGTGTACCTTGTAATAGTTTTGATCGTTGTGGGCTGTGAGTTGGGATTCAATGGTGCCCACTTCAAAGGGTTCGATTTCTAGGGACTGGCAAATCTTGGGAAACACCGCCGTGATCTTTTGCACCATCAGCTCCGAAAATTCGGGAAAGCTGCTAATAAAGAGGGATTGGCGGTACCCGGCGTTATCGGTTGAAGTGGTGGAAGTAGGCATAAACCGGCCTTCCTGGGCGATCGCATAGCGAAATAGATCCCGCAGTTCAGTCCAGGTAAGAAAGTCCTTCACCTGGGCATAGACCGAGGGATAAACGCGATTGGGGTCAGTGGCTGACAGGGCATCCCCTAGTTTGGGGGCAGAGCGGACAGCATTCCGCAGCCGTATAGTCCAATAGCCCACCCCATCTTGAACCTCCGACAAAATGCAGGTCAGGTTACGCCATTGAAATTCGTAGAGTTCCTTTTGCCGCCCTAGAAAGTCCACTGCCTCCGGTGACAGTTGCAGCAGCACCCCCAGCTCATCGGTGCTGACCCAATAGTTGATTTCGGTGACGAGACGAATGGCATCCAGGCGGCGGGGAATCGCTTCGATCCGTTTCAGATCCTCTTCGGTGAGACCATTAAGAATGTCCATCGCAAGCGTTCCTGTCAGATGTGTTACCTTAATGCCAATTATCGCTGTTTTTAATAAAGCTGGGAGTTGCGATATGGCTTTTGGACAGGCTATTAGGCAAAGAGTAAACGTCCTTTTAATCGCCTTGTTCGGTGTCGTACTCATGTTTAGTTCTCTAGGGTCACCGGCATGGGCAGTTGAAGCCCCTGACTTTCCACCGTTGCCAGAGCTAGCAGCCCAATTGGGGCAAACGGCAGTGCTCGATGATGCCGCCGTTTTGAGTGCCTCCACCGAAAAAGAGGCGATCGCCCGACTGACGGAAGTCGCCACCCAGACTGGAATCCAAGCTCATTTGCTGACCGTGAAGCGCATCGACTTTGGTCAACCCGTCGAGGAGTTTACCAAAGAGTTGTTCTTCCAGTGGTTTCCCTCCCCGGAAGAGCAGTCACAGCAGATTTTGGTGGTGGTAGCATCCGAAGATCACCGCACCGCTATCCACATGGGAAGTGATGTTGCCCTAGAGCCGGCGATCGCCCAGAGCATTACCCAAGAAACCATGTTGTTGCCGATTCAAAAAGCCAACTATAACCAAGGGGTGCGGGATGGGATTGAGCGCCTCTCGCTGGTGTTAACGGGCGCACCGGACCCTGGCCCACCGGCGATCGCCGAAGAATCGGGCATTACCCGCAACTATGCCACGGCCGAAGAAACTGATGTGAGTCAGTCCAGCATTGTGGTGGTGGTGCTTCTGGTGGTAGCAACCATTATTCCCATGGTGACCTACTTCTGGCTCAACCGCGCCTAGACTTTGACATCTGCGGTTTGCAAGCTTTTAGCCCTTAGGTCATGCTGTCACCGATCACTAGGAGCAGCCGCTGCAATCAGCCTCTAAGATATATAGCTGTAAATAACTTGGTTAGGACAGGGTGCAGGGGTGAAACCCCTGGCTGGGGGCTGCGCCCCCAACCCCCCTTTTCTTTCGATGTCCGAACCTATCCGAATGTAGCTATAACTCAAAACTCTCAACGGTCGTCTTTAATGCAGTATGGATTGCTCCGTAAAGGACATTCGGATGCATTCATATGAACAAAAGGGGGCATTTTTCGATGCCAATCCACAGTTAGCAGAATTTGGTATTAGGGCTCGAAGGAGTAATCCTGGAGGGGCGTGACGGTGAGGGCGTCTTTTTGTAATGAGCGAATGGCGGCGATCGTCGCTTTGGCTCCCGCAAGGGTCGTAATCACAGGGATTTTATAGGCTAGGGCAGTGCGGCGAATCATCTTGCCATCTTGATTGGCATCACGACCGCTTGGGGAATTCACAATTAATTGCACTTGATTGTTTTTGATCGCATCGCCAATGTGGGGACGACCTTCGTGCACCTTAAGCACCTGATCGCTGGGGATGCCACTGCGCCGCAGGGCCCGGTGGGTGCCCTCGGTAGCAATGACCTGAAAGCCCAATTCAAGAAACGCTTCCGCCACGGAGGCAATACCCAACTTGTCGCGATCATTAACGGATAAAAAGACTGTTCCTAGGGTGGGAAGCTTGACTCCAGCACCCATCTGGGCTTTGGCAAAGGCGCGACCAAACTCGAGATCAATTCCCATCACTTCCCCCGTGGAGCGCATCTCTGGCCCGAGTACCACGTCGGTACCCGCAAATTTGGCGAAGGGGAGCACCGCTTCTTTAATGGCCACCTGCTTGGGGATGACTTCGTGGGTGCATTTCAGCTCGGACAGACTACTGCCGGCCATAATTTCAGCGGCATAGCGCACTAGGGGCACATTGGTGGCTTTGCTGACGTAGGGCACTGTGCGGGAGGCACGGGGATTGGCTTCTAGAATAAAGAGATGGGCTTCCCTGGCGTTGTTGGGGTTGAGTTGAACGGCATACTGAATATTCATGAGTCCAACGACTTGGAGGCGCTTGGCAAGGAGTACGGTCCACTCCCGAATCGTTGTCAATACCGCATCCGGTAGCGAAAAGGTGGGTATCGCGCAGGCTGAGTCACCGGAGTGGATCCCCGCTTCTTCGATGTGCTCCATAATGCCACCGATCACGACGTTACCCGTGCTATCGGCGATCGCATCAACATCAACTTCAATCGCTCCTTCGAGGAACTGATCGATCAAAATGGGATGTTCTGACTCAATCAGTAGGGCACGGCGCATGTACTCCAGCAACTCGGCATCGTAGTAAACAATCTCCATGCCCCGCCCCCCCAAAACATAGCTGGGTCGTACCACTACGGGATAGCCAACCCGTTGAGCAATGGCTAGGGCTTCAGCTTGGGAGCGTGCCAAACCGTTGGCCGGCTGCCGGATTCCTAGTTCTTGGCAAATGGCTTCAAAGCGCTCCCGATCTTCCGCAATGTCAATGGAGTTGGGGGAGGTACCCCAAATTTTGGTCGGCAGTTCGGGATGGGCGTCGAGATAGCGTTGCAGGGGGAGGGACAGCTTCAGCGGCGTTTGCCCACCAAATTGGATGATCAATCCTTGGGGTTGCTCGGCTTCAATGATATTGAGGACATCCTCGCGGGTAAGGGGTTCAAAATATAGGCGATCGCTGGTGTCGTAGTCGGTTGAGACCGTTTCTGGGTTGGAATTGACCATAATCGTCTCCCAGCCGCGATCACGAAGGGCAAAGCTGGCATGGCAGCAGCAGTAGTCAAACTCGATCCCCTGACCAATCCGATTCGGGCCGCCACCAAGGATCATCACCTTTGGCTTAGGGGTTGGTAAAATTTCATTTTCCAGTTCGTAGCAGGAATAATGGTAGGGGGTTAGGGCCTCAAACTCGGCGGCGCAGGTATCGACGGTTTTATAGACCGGCACCACTCCCAGGGCTTTACGGTGATCCCGCACCTGATCTTCGGTCGTCGCCGTGAGATAGGCCAACTGGCGATCGCTAAAGCCCAGTTGTTTAGCTTCCCGCAGGGTTTGGGCATCCAGGTCGCCTAGGGCGGTTCCCTTCAAAGCCAATTCCACATCCACAACTTCCCGCAGCTTTTGGAGAAACCATGGATCAATGTGGGTCAGTTCGGCGATCGCCTGAACCGAGAGCCCCGACAAAAAACCATGGCGAATGGCCCAAAGGCGATCGGGGGTCGGTGTGCGGAGGGAGGCCTTGAGTTCTTCTAGGCGGGGGAGCACCTCTTCGCAATCGGCCCCAAAGCCAAAACGACCGATCTCCAGCGATCGCAAAGCCTTCTGAAAAGATTCCTGAAACGTGCGCCCAATGGCCATAGCCTCGCCCACGGATTTCATTTGGGTTGTCAGAGTTGGCTCAGAACCGGGAAACTTCTCAAAGGCAAAGCGGGGAATTTTGGTAACCACATAATCAATTGTGGGTTCAAAACTGGCTGGAGTTTTTTTGGTGATGTCGTTGGGAATTTCGTCTAGGGTATAGCCCACCGCCAACTTGGCGGCCATTTTAGCAATGGGAAAACCCGTGGCCTTGGATGCTAGGGCCGAGCTGCGGGACACCCGGGGGTTCATCTCAATGACCACCACATCGCCGTTATCGGGATTGACAGCAAACTGAATGTTAGAGCCACCGGTCTCCACCCCAATTTCCCGAATGATCTGAATCGAATAATCCCGCAACCGCTGGTATTCCTTATCCGTGAGGGTTTGGGCCGGGGCTACCGTTATTGAGTCGCCCGTGTGCACCCCCATGGGTCAAAATTTTCAATGCTACAAATGATCACCACGTTGTCTGCTAGGTCGCGCATTACCTCCAGCTCATACTCTTTCCAGCCAATTAGGGATTTTTCAATCAAAATTTGGGAGACGGGACTAGCTTCGATACCCGCATGGGCAATCTGCTCAAACTCCTCTTGGTTATAGGCAATGCCGCCGCCCGTGCCGCCGAGGGTAAAAGCCGGACGAATAATCAGGGGATAGGTACCGATTTGCTGGGCAATGTCGCGGGCTTCGACCATGGTGGTTGCTAAGCCCGAGGGACAGACCCCAACACCGATTTTCTCCATCGCCTCCTTGAACAGCCGCCGATCTTCAGCCTTTTCGATCGCCTCCAGTTTGGCCCCGATCAACTCCACGCCATATTCTTCCAGCACCCCACTCTTAGCCAGGGCCACGGCCGTATTCAGCGCCGTCTGTCCGCCCATGGTGGGCAGCAGTGCATCGGGGCGCTCCTTGGCAATCACCTGGGCCACCACTTCCGGTGTTACGGGCTCGACATAGGTGCGGTCCGCCATCGCCGGATCGGTCATGATCGTTGCTGGGTTAGAGTTCACCAAAATTACGGTGTAGCCTTCTTCCCTTAAGACTTTGCAGGCTTGGGTGCCAGAGTAGTCAAATTCGCAGGCTTGACCGATCACAATCGGGCCAGCACCAATGAGCAAAATCTTTTGAAGGTCTTGACGGCGGGGCATAGGGCGTTTGGCGTAACTGGCTGTCCATTCTATAGCTTTAGGGGCACCGCAAAAATGTATAGACCGTTACCTAGGAATAGGTCAGGTGATCGCTTTGGTATTCCGGTGGCTCCACATGGATCACAATGCGGGCGGGGGCATAGCGCTCGTGCAACACTGCCTCCACTGCTTCAGTGATGGCATGGGCCTCAGAAACGTTATGGGGTGCCACAATCAGGTGCATTTCAATAAATACCTGCTGCCCCACCACACCCCGGGAGGCCACATCATGACAGTTCAGGACGCCCTCAACCGACAACACCAACCGATGGATCTCCTCCGGGGCGATCGCCATTTCATCGACCAATTGGGGCAAACTGCGCTGCAACACCTCCCAGCCACTGCGCAGCACCAGCACGGCCACTGGAATCGACAGCCACAGATCCATCCATAGCAGCCAGTGCCAGCCCATAGCTTCACCGAGCCATACCCCCATTAGCCCTACCAACACCGTTAAGGTGACACCAATATCACTCATCGTGTGTTGGGCATCGGCGAGCAGGATGCTGCTTTTAAGCCGCCGCCCCATATTCCGTTCGTAAAATGCTGTGAATATGTTTACTCCTAGCACTGCCAACATTAGGGCGATCGCCGTTGCGGACAGATCCACCTTGGCATCTCCTTTCAGTAGGCGGTCAACCACACTCTTGCCAATCTCCAAACAGGAAACCCCCAACAAAAAAGCAATGGCTAGGGTCGCCACCGCCTCATACTTTTGGTGTCCATAGGGATGTTCACGATCGGGGTCGGGGGATGCAAATCGCATAGCCAAAAGTCCGACCATGTTGCCGGCGCTATCCGTGACGCTGTGGAGGGCATCCGCCAAAACACTGAGCGAGTTGGTCCATAAACCAACGAAAATCTTGATTGTCAACACACTGAGGTTGAGCATTAAGGTCAACCACAAAACACCTAAAATCCGTCTTTGGTTAGCATGGCTCATAGGACTCCTATGGATGTTCAGTGTCCCATGGGTAGCTCTCCCCTAGAGATTTACCACGTAGGCATCCGTCACCCCTTGCACATGGATGATTTCGTCGAGCAACCCCGCTGGCAGGGGATCATCGATGTTAAGTACCATCACCGCATCGCCGCGTACCATCCGGCGACCTACCTGCATACTGGCAATGTTGACATTGAAACTCCCCAAGAGGGAGCCAATTCGTCCAATAATTCCCGGCATATCTCGGTGCAGGGTCAGGAGCATGTAGTTAGCTGGAGCCACATTGATGGGAAAACCATTGATGCTGGTAATCCGTAGTTCCGTCTTACCGAGAAGTGCGCCCATGACCGACTGCTGCCCCTGTCCGCACCTGGCCGTGAGCTGAAGTGAGCCCGTGTAGTCTTCAATCGTGGCATCCCGGGTTTCTGTGACCCGAATCCCCCGCTCCTTGGCCTCAATACTGGCATTGACAAAATTTACCCGCTCGCGCAGGGCCGGCGAGAGTAACCCCTTCAGGGCAGCCACAACGATTGGCTGGCTGTCACTGGTCGCAATTTCTCCCTGCAGCCGCACATCTAAGCTATCCACTCGCCCGCCCGCCAGTTGCCCAACCAAATTGCCAAGCATTTCCGCCAGTTGCAAGTAGGGCTTGAGTTTTTGCCAGACTTCCGGGCGCAATCCCGGAATATTCACTGCTGCCCTAGCCGGAATGCCCAACAGCACATCGCGGATCTGTTCAGCTACGTCGATCGCAACATTGGACTGGGCCTCTTCAGTGGAAGCCCCTAGGTGGGGGGTCATCACCAAGTTGGCTCCTACGGCCCGCAAGGGTGAATCCCCTTCAAGGGGTTCCTGCTCAAAAACGTCCAGCGCCGCGCCGGCCACCCGACCGGACAGAAGGGCTTCGGCTAGGGCCGCTTCATCAATGATCCCGCCCCGGGCACAATTGATGATCCGCACACCGGGCTTCATCAGGGAGAGGCGATCGCGGTTGATCAGGTGCTGGGTGTCCTTGCTCTTGGGCACATGGAGAGTGATAAAGTCCGCCTCTCGCAGCAGAATATCCAGTTCCACTAAACCCACACCCAACTGTTCCGCCCGCTCTGGGCTGAGAAAGGGATCAAAAGCCAAAATCTTCATTCCCATGGCGCGAGCTACGGTGGCCACATGGGAGCCAATTTTACCCAACCCCACCACGCCTAGGGTCTTCTTATACACTTCCACACCCGTAAAGCTCTTACGATCCCAAACACCACTGCGTATTGACGCGTTAGCGGCCGGGGTGAATCGCGCTAGGGAAAGCATCATTGCCAAGGTGTGTTCAGCAGCAGCAATGGTATTCCCCTCGGGGGAGTTGACGACCACAATGCCCATACGTGTCGCCGTAGCCACATCGACATTATCAACACCGACCCCGGCGCGACCGATGATTTTTAGCTTTTTCCCGGCCTCGATAATCGGCTGGGTGAGCTTGGTGCCCGACCGAATCATGATCGCGTCATATTCGGGAATGATTTCTTGGAGTTGATCCGGAGTGAGGCTGGTTTTAATGTCAACGGTAGCGACTTGAGACAGGATTTTGATTCCAGCTTGGTCAATGGAATCAGAAACGAGCACTTTGGGCATAGTCATCCGAAAATTCTCACTTGCTTATATCACTATTTGCGACGCGATCGCCCGCTTTGCAGCAGAACTTTAGACCACCCTCAGGGAGAGAAAATCCTATCGCAGGCTTGTTCTAACCGAGTCTGCGGTGTATGTTGGAATCACATTAATTATGATTTTGGGGAAAATTATGGCAATTACTGATGCTCAAGTGCTCACCGCCCTCGTAGTCGCCCTGGTTCCAGCCATTATGGCGGCCCTGCTCGGCTCAGCACTATCCAATTCCTAGGTAACCCTAGAGTGTTTAAGGCTCCACGGTAGCCCTTAGAGAATTATCTTAGATAACGAGACTATCTACCGAGTCTCCAACCCTAACAATTTCTAGGGAATGCGAGATGTCAGATGTCCACCCATTCAAATTAATCATCTATGATATTTATTTGGTTAACTATGTGGACGGCTACACGGCAGATTGCTGGGTCGATAGTTTACTCTAGGTGCGCCGTGGGAGTTCTACGGGCGGTATTCCTGAATAAAATTACTGATCCTCCGCATTAGGTAATCCTTACGACTCATCTTAAAGTAATCCTCAAGCCTGTCCCAAGCTTCGGTATGCCTGCTGTTTTGTCCACTGGCTTGTCCACTGTGATGTCTTCCCCGTTGAGTTACTAGACTATGGTTGCCCGCCGCGCTCCTTCCCGTTCCATGCCCTCCCCGCAGCCCTCTGTGACGCCGACGACTGCGTTGCCAACCATGATGCCGACTGCATTCCCCACCTACAGTGCGGCAGCGGAGGCTAAAGCCAAGCGACAACGCTTGCAACAATATAAGATTCGCGGACTCGAAGCCCTTGGTGTGACTATGGTATGTGCCATGCTTTCCCTGGGGGCAATAGCAGCATTGACCCGGCTGCTCCCCTACAAAGACTCTTTGCAAGATCGATTGACCGATATCGACAGTCAGGTGGTGGAGTTGCAAACCTCAGTTGAGTCCGCTAAGGAACGCCTGCAATCCTCCTTGAGCACCGGTGAACAGGTGCGCACAATGTATAACCGTGAGGGTTATATCCTTCGAGGGCAAAAAATTGTCCGACTGCGCGATACCCAGCAGGTGAACCAAGACCCGCCTGGTTCAACTACCACCTCCGATCGCACCGAGTCTCCCTAGATCCCGTGTTCACCGCCCTAGCTCCGATGCAGGATGTGACGGATCTGGCATTCATGGGGCTAGTTGCCCGGCGATCACCGCCGGACTTTTTTGTGACGGAATATTTTCGGGTCTATGCCGGTTCACGGTTAGATCCTGAAATTCTTCGATCTATTACTGAAAACGATACGGGGCGGCCGGTATTTGCCCAGTTGATTGGGGAGTCTATTCCGGAGTGCTGCCGAATTATTGGCGAACTCTACCGATACGCGATCGCCGGGATTGACCTCAATCTTGGCTGTCCTGCCCCACGGGTCTACCGCAAGCAGGTAGGTGGTGGGCTGTTGCGGGAACCGGAGGTGGTGGATCGGCTCCTAGGAAGTTTGCGGGAAGCGATCCCAACACGCTTTACGGTCAAGATGCGGCTGGGTTTTGAAGATACACGCCATTTCGAGACTCTAATTGGGCTGATGGCTAAGCATTGCGTTGATCAGGTCACGATCCATGGACGCACCGTGCGCGATCGCTACCAAGGTCCGGTGCAGTATGGGTTGATTGGGGAGGCAGTGGCGCGGCTTCCCTGTCCGGTTTTGGTTAACGGCGATGTGATTTCGCCGATGCAGGCAGTGCGGGTGCAACAACAAACAGGGGCAGCGGGGGTGATGATCGGACGGGGAGCCGTGCGGAATCCATGGATTTTTGGGCAGATTCGTCAAGTTTTGGGCGGCGATATTCCCAAACCAGTGCCACTGTCGGAAGTTTACACCTACATTCGGGAGCTTTACGGAGTGATCGCCCGTCCCGGCAGTACGGAGCTTAATCGGGTCAATGCCCTCAAAAAGTATTTGAACTTTATTGGTTTGGGGCTTGATGGGGACGGGGCATTCCTACGACAGGTGCGTCCGGTGAAAACTCAAGAGCAACTCTGGCAGGTGTGCGATCAGTTCTTGACGGGCGATCGCGTTTTGCCATGGGAGCCTTCACCCCCCAGTGTCTCCACCAGTGCCCTGATTTCCGTCTGAAACCGCGCAATTCCAAATCGCTCGGCATTACGGCGACAGACTTGGGGATCGATGGCTAGGAACTCAAAATCCCTGACAGCCTGCTGAATACTCGCCACCGTTTGCTCGGTGAAGAATAATCCCGTGGCATCTGTTCCCGTCTGCACAATTTCCCTGGCCCCGCCCCGACCGTAGGCAATCACTGGTGTGCCGCAGGCCTGGGCCTCCACCATGGCGATGCCGAAATCTTCTTCGGCTGCAAACACCATCGCCCGAGACTGCTGGAGATAGGTTTTAAGCATCCCCGGGGCTGGTACCCCAACCATTGAATGTTAGGAACACCCTGGATCAGTTGGCGGAGGCGATCGCCCCCGCCCCATCCCCAATCACCACCAATTTGCGGTCAGGCATTCCCACAAATGCCTCTACAATCAGTTCCACCCGCTTATAGGGCACCAAACGCGAGGCAGTAAGGTAAAAATCCTGGCGATCGCCCCCCAACGTAAACTGCTCCGTATCGACGGGTGGATAAATCACCGTAGCCGTTCGGCGATAGGTTTTGGCGATCCGGCGGGCAATAAAGTGGGAATTAGCCACAAAACAATCCACCCCATCGGCGGAACTGCGATCCCACTGCCGTAATCGGTGTAGCAACCAGCGCGTCAGCCAGCCCTTAATCCCCGAATCCAGCCCCGCCTCCCTGAGGTACTGCCCCTGCAAGTCCCAGGCGTAGCGCATCGGGGAATGGACATAGGCAATGTGCACCTGATCCGGCCCCGTGAGTACCCCCTTAGCAACCGCATGGTGGCTGGAAATAATCAAGTCATAGCCCGCCAGATCCAACTGTTCGATCGCCAGGGGGAGTAGCGGCAAATAGAGCCGTAGCCAACGCTTGGACAGGGGCCACCCCTGGGCTACTGAAGTATGTGCCGTTTTCCCCCCCAAAAATGCCCTCTGTTCCGGCGGCAAAAAATCTGCCACCACCCACAGATCGGCATCAGGAAAAACCCGGAGGAGTTGCTCAAGGACTCGCTCCGAACCGGCATAGGTCGTCAGCCACTCATGGACAATGGCAATGCGCATGGGGCAATCCTTAGAATTATGACGCTGCCTTGACCCGAGTCCGCACGGGGATCACTTCGCCAACGAAGCAGGGATCGGCAAGGGGGCAGGCATCCCACGTGGCCTCAACACCTACATGGAGCATCTGGCAAAATCCCCCCCGCCGACCCTGGGGGTCGTAGTAACGACAAAACCGACATTGTGGCGTGGTTTCAAAACTGGACTTCATGATCGTTTGTTCTTATAGATTCCGCAGGGGTATGGTCAAAAAAGTTGATCTAGAAAACCATAAAATAAATTAATTTATAGATTTATTATTCCTCGGGTATTTCGGAGTACTTTCGGCTAAAAGCTATAATTGGCAATGCTTTGAACGATCCCGAAGAAAAAATTAACTTAAGAATATCTTCAAGTATGGCAAAACCTTCTATGGGTAAGGAATTTTAGGTTTTTGGGGATGGGAAGCATAATTTGGAATATTAAAAATCATTTCCCCTATTGCAAGTGTTGGCTTCAAGATCAGTCACATTATTTTTAGGAACGGGGGTTCGCTAGAATAATGGGGCTGTCTTTCACTACAACCTCTGTCATGCCTCGAATTTGCATCCTTGGCGGTGGTTTTGGCGGTCTGTTTACGGCTTTGCACCTGACTAAATTACCTTGGCGGCACCAACCCGAACTTCTTCTTGTCGATCGCCGCGACCATTTTTTGTTTACCCCCCTGCTCTATGAGCTGCTGACGCAGGAGGTGTCTATTGGGCAAATCGCGCCAGCCTTTGACACCCTACTGGCGCGTACGGGAATTCGATTCCATTGCGGCGAAGTGACGGCCCTTGATCCCCAAGCTAAGTTGGTGACCCTCACAGGGGGAGCGGGACAGGAGGTATTGACCTATGATGATGTGGTTCTAGCCCTCGGCAATGAAGCCCCCCTCGATTTGGTGCCGGGCGCACGGGACTATGCCCTACCCTTTCGTACCCTCGATGACGCTCTACGCCTCCATCGGGCAGTGTCAGACCTTGAGGCTTCCGATCGCGAGAAAATTCGGGTATGCATTGCTGGGGCAGGGGGAAGCGGTGTGGAGCTAGCAGGCAAACTGAGCGATCGCCTGAGGGAACGGGGTCGCATTCGACTGATTGATCGCAACCCCCAAATTCTGCCCCACTCGCCGGCCGCCAACCGTCGTCATGCCGAGCGCATCCTGGGAGATCGGGGTGTTTGGATTGACCTTAAAACCTCCGTGGTGGGCGTTGCCGCCGACGCCATCACCCTAGAATTCCAGGGAATTCAAGAAGCCCTCGCTGCCGATCTCGTGCTGTGGACCGTGGGCAATAGCCGCCCTAGTCTGCTCCAAGCCCTGTCCCTTGATTTGGCCCCCACGCTCCAGTGTCGCCATGATCCCAATCTATTTGCCCTCGGCGACTGTGCGGTGCCATTCCTGCCCTATCCCGCCACTGCCCAAGTTGCCTTCCAGCAGTCGGGCTATTGTGCCTACAACATTTGGGCTGCCTATCACGGCCAGCGGCTTCTGCCCTTTACCTATCTTCCCCTCGGCGAGTTTGTCAGCTTGGGGGTAGGTGAGGCTTCGGCGGCGCTATTTAACGTGATTGGCATCAATGGGGCGATCGCCGCCCAGATGCGCCGCTGGGTCTATTTGCTACGAATGCCAACCCTGGACCATCAGTTGCGAGTGGCAGGGGAATGGCTAGGAAGTTTGGTGAATGATCAGGTCGCGGATCGGATTTCCCGTGAGGCAGAGCCAATGACACCGAAATAGGTCGGGCTCCTGCACCCCTACCGAGGCGATCGCCGGATGGTCGGGAAATGGGATCAGCCGGTCAAAGGTTAGGGTGGGATCCCCAAAGGCAACTTGAAACAAATACACCGCCGGAGGAGCCGCTAAGTGATCCAGCACATGCCGAGCCAGCCCGTAGAGGGGTTGTTTTTGGGCGTCAGTGGTGGCAACGGGCTGCACATAGTGTCCCGCGGCCGTCCTGCCGATCACTTCACCATAGAGCGGGCCGCGGGCGGTGAGAACAACCGGCAACCAGCGATCGCCCGTCCCAGAGTGGATGCCGCAATGCTGCCGCACCCATTGACGCAGTTCCTCAACTTGGGCACAGGCTAGGGCTACCGCTTCCATGGTGGTTCCAAAGGTCATTTTGGCGATTCTAGGGGAATAACCACTTGGGCCTCGGCGATCTGACTCGCAGTCGCCAGGGGCTGGAGGGAAGGATTAGGGGCATACCCCGTTCCATTAAAGCCCATAACTACATCTCCCCTTCCCTTTGACGCAACGATCAGGGTGCGCCATCCTTGCCGCCGTTCCGTCGTAACCCGAATTGGCTCGCCAGTGACGGTGCTGAGGGACACCCTGGTAAAACCGGTCGCTGTGCCCCGAAAGACCAGCATCGTACAGCCACCGGAGCCACACCAATCCTGACTTTGCAGGAGCACAATGGCATCGGGGAGATTATCTCCGTTGAGATCGGTCAGCCCATGGCGGAAGGGTGGCAGCCTGTTACTCCCACTCCTGGCAATCTGCTGGCGAATCGCCGTAACGAGGGATGGGGGCAGGGTTTGGGCCGGCACAGGTGTTGGCACTAGACTCGGGGACAGCCATAGAACCAAACCCCGGAAAGGCGTCAAGAAACGGGCAATGGGCATAGTTTTGGCAAGCAGAAACAGTCACGATGGGCGATCACTGCCGGGTAAGCAGCCCGATTAATCAGCTTTTGGGCCGCGATTGCAGATAATTGCCTCGCCTAGTGTAGGGTACGGTGCCAAGAACTGATCCAGTGACTGGAGCGTTTTTTATTGATGCAGTTTAGCCTTTGCCGGATGCACCCAATACCCGGTTTCTGGGGCACCGTGGAATCCTCCCAAGGTCGAGTCCCTAGGGTGCATCATTAATTCAATCTAGAACCCTCGCGGGGTAAGCATTATCGTGCCCATCAAATTTTATAGCTATATTCGGGTAGGTTCGGACATCGAAGGAAAAGGGGGTTAGGGGGCTGAGGCTCTAGCCGTGAGAGCATTGGAACGCTATTTGACCGCCCCATGATGACATCCCCAGAGTTCGCCCAAGAATCCGCCCTAAAGACGCTGCTCGGTGGTGGGATCAAAAAAATGAAACTTGGCGCGATCGCCCCGCAGACCTAGGCTTTGCCCCACCCGGAGTCCATCGCCATAGAGTTGGGTGGCAGGAAGCTTGCAGTTAATTGTGAGGTCTGGAGCAATGTTCAGTTCCAGGGTAGCATCGGCCCCAAGTAGCTCAATCCGGCTAATCGACCCTTTAAGATCGGCATCCTCTGGCCCACAGCAGTGCCAGTCCTCGGGGCGCACCCCCCAAAGAAGGCGATCGCCCGCAGTTTGACCGAAGAGTCGTTGGGGATCGATGGGGCAGCGGAGCCACTCCGCCCCAAACATGCCCTGGGCATCTCGGGTGACCGGCACAATATTCATGGGTGGATAGCCGACAAACTGAGCCACATAGCGATTAGCCGGGGCACTATACATGTGCCAAGGAGTGGCGCATTGCTGCACTTGCCCTTGGTGTAACACCACGAGGCGATCGCCCATGGTCATGGCTTCGGTTTGGTCGTGGGTGACGTAAACGGTGGTAGTTTGCAGTTCTTGGTGTAGCTGCACCAATTGGGCGCGGGTTTCGTTCCGCAAATGCAGGTCAAGGTTCGAGAGGGGCTCATCCATCAAAAACACTTGGGGATTTCGGGCGATCGCCCGACCAAGGGCCACCCGCTGCTTCTGTCCGCCGGATAACTCCTTCGGTTTTCGGGCTAGGAGAGGCGTGATTTGCAAGAGCTCCGCGACGGCGCTGACCCGCTGCTCCACCTGCTGCCGCTGCTGCCAAGCCCGCCATAGCCCGAGGCGCGATCGCTGCTGTCGCCGCAGGCCAAAGGCAATATTTTCGTAGACCGTCATGTGGGGATAGAGGGCATAGCTCTGAAATACCATCGCCATATCCCGCTGGGCGGGGGGCAAGGTGTGAATCGGGCGTTCATTTAGATAAATCCCCCCACTGGTTACCAACTCCAGACCCGCAATGAGCCGCAGCAAGGTGCTCTTACCGCAGCCAGAGGCCCCCACCAGCACCAGAAACTCGCGATCGCCCACCTCTAGGGAAATATCTTGCAGCACCGGTTGTTTGGCGAAGGATTTGGATACCGCCGACAGGCGCAACGTGGCCATAGAGATTCCTAACCTAGCGCTTAGCTGGCTCCGCAAAGCGGATCTTAAGATAGTCATCCTCCATCTTGGCTCCGCAGGGTTGCAGCAGGGATAGGGCCTGGGGCAGAACCAAATTGCGGCGATGGTTGCCGATGCGAATGTTCAATTCATCGCCGGTTTTAGAAAGCTCGATATTCTCCTTAGGCACGCCGGGCAGATAAAGATCTAAACGGTACTGATTATTTTCTTCGACCACCCGAATAGTGGTTTCCTTATAGAACACTTGGGCGGGATCTTCATTGCCATGGAGGGTTTCCTTGAGCCGCTCTAGGGAAGCAAGACCACAGAGTTCCTCCGCAAAAAGAGGAACCTGCTTGATAGGCAGGGGGTGGAAATCGTTGTGAATTTGCTGGCAATATTTTTTTTGCTTTTCTTTCCATGCCTGGAAGAACGGATCTTGCACTGAATCGGGAATCACGCGATTGGCAATCACCAAATCGGTGGCCACGTTATAGAGGCTGAGATAGGAATGGGCCCGCAGGGATTCGTTAATCACCATGCGCTCTGGATTGGTGACCAGCCGCACGGTGGTGATTTCATTGTTGGTCAAGATTTTTTCGAGGGCTTCAAGTTCCTCGTAGAATTCGTAGGGCGCATCCATCACTTCCTTGTTGGGCAAGGAAAAACCGGTCACTCGCTTAAAGATGGGTTCAAAGACGGGGGAGAGCACTTGGGCCATACCCTGGAGCGGTTTGTAGAATTTGCGCATGTACCAGCCCGCCACCTCTGGCAAAGAGAGGAGCCGCAGCGCCGTACCCGTTGGGGCCGAGTCAATAATCAACACATCAAAGTCCTTGGCATCATGGTGGCGCTTCACCCGCACCAAGCCAAAAATTTCATCCATGCCCGGCAAAATGGCCAATTCCTCTGCCTGCACCCCTTCTAGCCCGCGCGCCTGCAATACTTCGCTGATGTAGCGCTTGACGGCTCCCCAGTTGCCTTCTAGTTCTCGCAGCGCATCCAGCTCAGCCCCCCAGAGGTTGGGCAGCACCTCCTTGGGTTCATGACTCAATTCAATGGCAAAACTGTCGGCCAGGGAGTGGGCGGGGTCGGTGCTCAGCACAAGGGTGCGATAGCCCAGTTCAGCGCAGCGCATCCCTGTGGCCGCTGCCACGGAGGTTTTGCCGACACCGCCTTTTCCGGTCATTAAAATAATTCGCATGAATTCCCTTGGCTTTTCCAGCAGACAGATTGCCTTGATTCTAGCAGTTGGGCTTGCTGACCCTTGGTGTCCAAAGACCGCCCCCGCAGTTCTGCTAAGGACTGTTATTACTTGGCTGTCAAGTAGCTGTCAAATGCTTTCACGGAGAGAGGTTCAGCCCCTAGCCTGCAAAATCGACGGGTGCGATAACGCCTATCTCTCAAGGTTACTAGCTTGCATGGATGACGCGCCCTAGCTGCGTCCCCAGGGTGGACGGCTTCCCATGGGTGCGTGGTTCCTGGGAAGTGCCCGTGACCAACTTAGCAACTTCACGAACTCGTGGGAGAAAATGCAAATTCTGAGTCAATGGTCGGGACTTGGTCCCAACCAATCCCAGCCGATGTTTGGCGGTAACGTTGGCTTAGGAGGTGCTTAGGGCTGACTGCACGGCTTAGAGGAACGGATGCCCTGGGTTCCCTAACGACCTAAGGGCAACAGGATCCCATTGCGGATCGGCGTTCTATAATTCCAGTTTATAAATAAGCGATTCCAGATGGGAATTCCCTTATATGTAGGCTATATGTAGGCGATGGTTTACTGTTCCAGCCCTAGGTTCGCTGGTGCCTGGGAGTTGGGATGGCGTTGCGCCCTTTGGCGCTGCCACTGCCCGATTCTGGGATTCCGAACCAGACCTTCAGCATCTGCCCGCTTTGGAACAGGATGCCTAGGGCTTCGAGGCGGCGCGATCGCGGCAATCGGGAGTATGGCCATTCTGGCAGAACAGAACCCCTGATTATTGGGCAGAAGCCTAGGGTTCTTGACGGAATGGAAGAATTGGGGTATCACAAGCGCTACTATTCCTCCGGTTCTGCGATCGCCATGATGAAGCCCAGCAGTCAAATTGTCCCTATGAAGTCTCGGGAATTACAGCCCCTTGTGGAGTTATTGTTTGCTTCTCAATTCCCGGAAGAAGACCTGCTGAAAGAACAGGTTTCCTACAAAAACCTCCGTCTGCTCGATGAGGCGGTGAGCCAATCTTGGTGGTTGAGCAGTTCCCATGTGAAGCAACTGTTACTCCTGAATGCCCTGCCGAAATCGCCCTTTCAGCGCTTTGGGTTTTGCTTTACCAAATGTGGGCGCAATGGGAATGAGGTGGCATGGCAGGTCACTAAAATCAAGATTACAATCTAGGTCATCCCACCTAGGACTCAAGATTCATGACCATCACTGTCGGCTTACTTCAGGCACTTTCTGGAAGGGATGCGGCAGTGGAGGTCTCATTACGCGATCAGTCCCTGCGTGCCATTGACGAGCTCAATGCCACGGGTGGAGTTTTGGGGCAGGTGGTCAAGGCGGTGGAGGTGGACACAGAGAGTTCCGAGCGGCAACTATCCCGTAAGGTGAAGTGGCTTTTGGAGCGAAAGCAGGTGCAGACGTTTTTTGGTTTGCGGGACTCCCACCACCGGAAGGTGCTGTTGCCGATTCTGGCGGCCCACGGCGGACAGCTATGGTTTCCGTCCCACTATGAGGGTTTGGAAGAGAATCCCCAAGTGCTCTATACCGGATTGTGCCCCAATCAAGTCGTGTTGCCGGCGCTGTCGTGGCTGGGGCAACAGCGGGGCGATCGTCCCTTTGTGCTCTACGACGATTCTATTTACGGGCGGGTGCTTTACCGTCTGGTGCGATCGCAGGATTCCCGGTGCCACGGGGCGCTAAGCACTCGGCAAGGGCTGGCGGGGTTTGCGGAGATCCTAGTCGCCATTCAGCAGCAGCGGCCTAGTTTTGTTCTGTGTCTGCTGGGCCCCCTGGCCAGTCAGGATTTTTTATTGGCCTTCACGGCGGCCGAGATTCTGGAAATCCCAATTTTGTTTTGTCACCTCAGTGGCTGCCAAGTTCAGGATTTGGTCACCTCTGGCGTCAGCCCAACCAGCTTGACCGGACACTACCTATGCGGATCCATCGCGGCGACAGCCTACGACCAAGTGTTCCTCTGGCAGCAAGCGGTGACGGCGGCGGGTTCTACCATTCCTGAGGCGGTGCGGCGATCGGCGATCGGGCAGTGCCATGGGATAACGTTGATGCCCAACCACCACGGGATGGGCGATTCTGGGCTGTGGCAAGTGAATGGCGGGGGCGGGCTGGATTTGGTGACATCCTGGGCGGCGATCGCCCCGTTGCCCTGGTTGGGGGCAGAATCCTTTCCCCCAGAGCAGTCCCGTCCCATCATTGAGCTATTGGGGGAGGTGACGGAGACCCTCAGCGGCAGTTGGCAAATGGAACGGGAAGCCCATGACTTGGAAACAACGATCGCCAACCTCCTCAAGGGCTCCCAACTGGAGTCCCGCAAGCAATTGGCTCCAGAGATCACCCGCGCGGCCATGGCCAAACTGCTTGACGCCAATCAGCGCCTCCAGCAGACCCAGGCCGAACTGATCCGCACCCAAACGATTCTGCGGGAAAACAACCAACTGCTGGAGCGCCGGGTGCGGGAGCGAACCCAACAGCTCCAAAGCCTGATTCACCGCCTGAAGGGGGAAATTGTGGAGCGCCAAGCCCAGGAGCAGCGCCTGCGGGATAGTGAAGCCCAGTTTGCCGCGATCGCGCCAATGTGCCAGGCGTGATCTATCGGGCCGTGCTCCACCCAGACGGCAATGTTTCCATGCCCTACATCAGCCCACGGACAGAAGAGATTTTTGGATTGTCTCCTAGTGAGTTTATGCAGCACTTGGAATGGATTTTCGATCTGGCCCACCCTGAAGATCGAGCCACCCTCACCCAAAAAGTCAACCTTTCCGCCGCCACCCTCACCCCCTTCGAGCATGAATATCGGGCGATTGGACTGATGAGTGAGCCGCCCTGGGTGCGGTTGATTTCGGCACCCCACCGCGATGCCAACGGCAACATTATCTGGGATGGCATTATTATCAATATCAATAATGAAAAGCGAGTCGAAGCCGATCTGCGGGCCGCCGAAGCCAAATACCGCGGCATCTTTGAAAACGCCCTAGAAGGGATCTTTCTAGCCACCCTCGACGGTCACTACCTCAGTGCCAACCCAGCCCTAGCCCACATCTATGGCTACCACAGCCCCCAGACGCTCCAAGCCGCTCGGCTGCCCCAAATGGGCTTTATTTCTCCCGAACGCTACAGCGAACTGTGTCACCAACTGCGACAACGGGGGGCGATCGCCAATTTTGAAGCCCAAATCCACCATCTAGATGGCAGCACCATCTGGATTTCAATCAATGCCCGCCTGAGTTCCGATTCTAAGGACGATTCCACCTACGAAGGCATCGTCCAGGATATTACCGAACGCAAACTCACTGAGGCTGCCCTGCATCAAGAACGACAACGCTCCGAGCAACTGCTGCTCAACGTCTTGCCCCAGGTGATCGTACAGCAGCTCAAGTTGGGCCCCGGGGCGATCGCCACCCGCTATGAAGCCGTCACCATTCTGTTTGCCGACATCGTAGACTTCACCTCCCTGGCCGCTCGCATTCCCGCCACAGAACTTGTAGCCCTCCTCAACGACATCTTTTCTCGATTTGACATCCTCGCCGAGCAATACGGGCTGGAAAAAATCAAAACCATTGGCGATGCCTACATGGCCGTCGCGGGGCTGCCCACCTCCTGCTTCGACCACGCCCAACGGGCCGCCGACCTTGCCCTCGCATTCCAGCGGGAAATGGGTCAGTTTCAGCGGGATGACGGCACCCCCTTCCGCCTCCGCATTGGGCTGAATACCGGTGCGGCGATCGCCGGAGTTATCGGTATCAAAAAATTTATCTACGACCTCTGGGGGGATGCCGTCAACATTGCCAGCCGCATGGAGTCCCATGGTCTCGCCGACAGTATTCAAGTCACCGAAACCACCTACACCCTTCTCCAGGATGCCTACCACCTAGAGCCTAGAGGCACAATTTCCGTAAAAGGTAAAGGTAAGATGTCCACCTATCTCCTGTTAGGAAAACGCGACCCTGCCGCCAGCAAAACGGGTTAAGATTCAAATCGATTACTTTTCCCATTCCTATGGCCAACATTAAATTCAGCAACGAAGGTAAAGAAGTGATCGCCATGGATGGCGTTAACCTCCGCCTTAAAGCCATGGAGCATGGCATCGACCTATACAAATTCATGGGCAAGCTGACCAACTGTAATGGTTATGGGCAATGTGGTACCTGCCAAGTGGAAATCCTAGAGGGTGCCGAACACCTGTCTCCGCGCACAGAGTCGGAAGATCGAAAACTCAAGCGCAAGCCCAATACCTATCGCCTTGCCTGCCAAACCGTGGTCAATGGTAATATCACGGTTCGTACTAAGCCACAGTGATCTTGGTGGTAGATTAAAATAGGTTCCTACTCTGGCACGACAAAAGCTATGGCGCGTGACTACTACGAAATTTTAGGCGTTGAACGCAATGCGGATAAAGAAGAAATCAAGCGAGCCTATCGCCGCCTTGCCCGTAAGTATCACCCCGATGTTAACAAAGAACCCGGTGCCGATGAGCGGTTCAAGGAAATCAACCAGGCCTATGAGGTGCTCTCCGAACCAGAAACCCGCGCCCGCTACGACCGCTTCGGAGCTGCAGGCGTTTCCGGAGCTGCGGGAAGTCCGGATATGGGCGACTTTGGCGGATTTGCCGATATTTTTGAAAGTTTTTTTGGTGGATTTGCGGGAGCTGGCACCCAAACCCGGCGGCGCACCGGTCCCACTCGCGGGGATGACCTGCGTTTTGATCTCAAACTAGAATTTCGTGAGGCGGTCTTTGGTGGTGAACGGCAAATTAAAATTGCCCACCTAGAAACCTGCAACACCTGTAGTGGCACCGGTGCCAAACCCGGTACCCGCCCTCGCACCTGCACAACCTGCGGCGGCTCAGGGCAGGTGCGTCGGGCTACCCGAACCCCCTTTGGCAGTTTTACCCAAGTGTCCACCTGCCCCACCTGCAATGGCACAGGGCAGATGATCGAAGAAAAGTGCGAAACCTGTGGCGGTGTCGGTCTCAACCAAGTTTCTAAGAAGCTGAAGATTACTATCCCGGCGGGCGTAGATAGCGGCACACGGCTGCGGGTGGCCGGCGAGGGCGACGCCGGTCAACGGAATGGCCCAGCTGGCGACCTCTACGTTTATCTGTTTGTCCAGTCCGACCCCCAGTTTCAGCGAGATGGGATCAATATTTTGTCGGAGGTCAAAATCAGCTACCTTGATGCCATTCTTGGTAACAAAATTGAAATCGAAACCGTGGAGGGAGCCAAGCCCCTCACCATTCCAGCGGGTATCCAGCCAGACGCGGTGCTGACCCTAGAGGGCTTGGGGGTGCCGAAGCTAGGAAATCCCGTGGCCCGTGGCGATCATCTGATTAAGGTGACCGTAGAAATTCCCACCAAGGT
Source organism: Oscillatoriales cyanobacterium SM2_2_1 (assembly GCA_012031145.1). Lineage (GTDB taxonomy): Bacteria > Cyanobacteriota > Cyanobacteriia > Pseudanabaenales > Pseudanabaenaceae > UBA999. The sequence continues at coordinate 40,576 of JAAUUH010000013.1, forward strand.
TTCGGCGGAGGAGCGGGAGATCTTGGAAAAACTGCGCGGCAATCCCACGAAGAGCGGGGTAGAAGGATTCTTGGGGAACATTGGTAACATTTTTAAGGGCTAGTTCAAAGGCTAGCTGAAGGTAACGATATGTTGGATTTGCGTGGCGTGCCCTGTCCCATGAGCTTTATTCGGGCTAAGCTGTCCCTAGAGCGCTTGTCCGTGGGCGATCGCCTAGAAATTTGGCTTGATCTTGGAGAACCAGCGGAGCAAGTGCCCCAAAGCTTGCGCATGGATGGTTATTGCATTCATCACATCGAAATGGGCGAAGCTTTTTGTGCCCTAACGGTTGAAAGGCGCTAATTTGGTCGTATTTTGGGTTCACTGAGAAGCGTGGGATTTGATGGCTAAGTCAACATTGCCACCCATTGACCCGGGATTACCTTGGCATACGTGGGCGGCCGATCAGGTTTTGTCCCAAGTGATGACGGAGATGGAGGGATTGTCCTATGTGGCGGCGCGACAGCGCCTGCGGCAATGGGGTCCCAATCGGTTGCCGCGTCAGCCGCCCCGTTGGCTGACCTTGGCCCAGCCCTTAACAAGCCCTTGGACCTATCTGGTGCTGGCGATCGCGGCGGTCTGGCAGTGGCAGACGGGAGAAGGCTGGGCGATCGCGATAGTGGCGGTGCTCCACGGGGCTTTGGGGTTGTGGTTTAGTTTCTGGGCCGAGCAATGGCGGGAGCGGGGTACCCATCGGCAGCGGGCTCGGGCCAGGATGACCCAGGCGGTGGTAAAGCGCGATCGCGAGTGGTTAGAAATTCCTTCCCGGGCGGTGGTGGTGGGGGATGTGGTCGCCATGGTGGAGGGGGATCATCCAACCGTGGATGTCTATGTGTTACAAGCGACCGATGACCTAACGGTCAATCAGACCCAGTTGGGTGGCGATGGCAGTTATGGGAAACAACCAGGGGTGGTGGTCGATAGTGGCGAGCCCCTGACCTATAGCAATTTGATCTATGCCGGTAGCGAAATTAGCCAAGGAGAAGTGATTGGCGTGGTGGTGGCTACGGGCGCCCAAGTTTTTGCCCAGCGGTTTGTGGTGCGAGATCATCCCTCGCTGTTGCACCAGCAATTACGGCACATGCGCCAAGGGTGGGTGGTGGTGTCCCTTGCGGTGGCGATCGCCGTGGGTGGGCTGTCCTGGACTAAGGGCTGGCCGGTGGCGGGCATGGCCGTTGTGTCAGTTCTTCTGTCTAGCTATCCCCAAAACTGGCTGCGGCTGGCAACGCTTGTTCAGGTAATGGGAATGCGCGACCTAGCCAAAAAACGACTTTGGGTGCGGGTGCCATCCGTGATGGATGCCCTGGCACGGGTACACACCATTGCCTTGGTGCTAGAGTCCGATTCACCGATGATGTTTGACGATGTACGCCGGGCAGGCATTCACTGGAAGGGGCTGATTCGCGCCAATGAAGCTGATGCGATCGCCCTAGGAGAAACATTGGGGCTGGAATTGCATAGCCTGTTGGATGTGCCCCAGGAATGGCTGCGGATGTGGCAACAGCAGGCTCCGGCGGGGGCGGTGGCCTTTGTAGCGCACGACTACCACGAGATGGGGTTGTTGCGTCAGGCGGATGTGGGAATTTGTTACCGGTCGTGCCGTCGGGATCTGGTGGATAGTGCCGGACTGGTGCTCCCCCGATTAGAACATGATGGGATCATCGCTGCGATTTTGGAAGCGCGGGCCGTATTTGACCGGATGCAACGGGTCGTGATCCTAGGCATGACCTGCGCTTTTGCCCTATTGATTCTGACCCTCAATGAGGCGATCGCCGGATTGACCATTGTGCCGATTCATCTGTTATGGGTAGGCGGCATTGTGACGCCGCTGGTGTCGCTGCCCCTGATTTTGGAGCCGACCACCCCCACCTTGTTGCTCCAACCACGACGACGATTTGAAACCATGCTGCGGCGGGGTACCTATCTGCGGGTATTAATCGCTGTTTCGACAGTCGTCCTCTCCACAAGTCTAGTGTTTTGGCTCAAATATCGTGGGGAGACGGGTAACTTTGGCGCAGCACGCACCATGGCCCTAACCAGTCTCGTCTGTGCCCAAGGGTTCCATGCCTGCGCGATCGCCCGTCACCAGTTCCTGCAAAATATTCCCCTAATCGTGATCCTTGTCGGAGTGCTGCTGGCCCAGATCGCCTTGGTTCACGTTCCCGTACTCAACAATTTTCTGTTTACAGAACCCCTCGCCCCCAGTGAGTGGTTAATTGCCCTCCTTGCGGCCACGGGCGTATTTTGGATCCAAGAACTGATTAAGCCATCCTAACTGGGAACACAGCGTTAGGACTGGCATCATTTAGCTGTCCAAGGCCTTACGGTGAGGGGTTAAGCCCTAGCCTATGAAATTTAACGGGCGTAGTAACGCTTCTAGCCTGAATTAATGACGGCCCCTAGGGGTCATTGATCTATTAAGTTAAATCCATCAAATTTCTAGCCCCCCAACTGGCTGCGGAGGTCAAAGGCTTTTTGATAGCCCACGCTGTTTCTCTGTTGGGCAAAAAATCGCTGGGCGTCGGTAAGATCGCGAATGGCGCCGCGACGATCGCCCCTTTGGGATTTAATCAGTCCACGGTTATAGTAGGCTTCGGCGTAATCAGGACGAAGCAAAATTGCCCGATCATAATCGGCGATCGCTCCCACCTGATCCCCCACATCATCCCGCACATTACCACGGCTAAAAAAGACCAAGGCATCCTTGGGGTTGAGCCGTACCGACTCATTGAGATCCAGAAGTGCCTGTGGTTTATCCCCCAACTCTCTGAAGGCATTCCCCCGAACTAAAAAAGCCTGGGCGTCCCTAGGGTTGAGCAGAATGGCTTGACTTAAATCAATAATGGCCCCCTTCGCATCACCGAATCGGTACTTGTCTAGCCCCCGCTCTATCAGCGCCCTAGCAGCAGCTCTCGTATCGGCAACGGATTCCCTTGTCCGAGGGTAAGCCTTAGTAGAGAATGGCATCGCTCCTAAGGTCAAAAGAAGGACACACAAAGCTAAAAGATGGGACATAGCTGATTATGGGTTTTGGTCGGATTGGTGCTACCTAGAAATTTTGAAATGATTTAAAAATAGGATCTTGGAGGCAAAACGGCGGAATCCCTATGACTGAATATAGCAATCACCCACCATCCCTGACAACGCAGGTGGGTTAGGGGACGAACCTCTCCCCTGAGATTCATAGGTCCCGGGGCATAGCGCATCCTAATAACGAGGACGACACCCCCACTTTTGCCCAGATCACCCTGGAATTAGAGATCCAACCCAGAAAGGACAACAATGATCTTGTGCTTGACCCGATCCTCACCAATCCATATATCAGCCCCCCTAGTCCCTGGTGATCGGCTCACCAAAAATATATGGGCTGCCACAAAAAGTGACAGCCCTAAAAATGAATCATATAAACGAGTGCAACACAGCCACAAACCCGACCTAATAGGTCAAGCCCATGCTCCGTGTGGTTTCAGCGCCCAAGTACACGCGGATGCTCAGAAAGTCGGTGGGGCAAGCCGTTTCGCAACGTTTGCAACCGATGCAGTCCTCGGTTCGGGGGGACGAAGCAATTTGCCCCGCCTTACACCCATCCCAAGGCACCATTTCCAAGACATCGCAGGGACAAGCCCGAACACATTGGGTGCAGCCGATACAAGTATCGTAGATTTTAACTGCGTGAGACATTGTGTTGGTTCTCCAGAGTATGGATGACGAATCATCATGATTTCAAAGTTTATCCTAGGCTTCTAACTGTCCTGCGATCGCCCGCCCCAACTTAAAAGAACGTAATAGATGGGGCAGATTTTCTTTACGGTTTGTTACCTTTTCGTTACTCCGGTTTGATCGTGACGACCAAAAGGCGATCGGGGCGCAGCAGTTCCTTGGACAGGCGATTGGTTTCCTCTTGACTCACGGACTGAATTCGTTGGGGGAACCGGTAAAAGTCACCCATGGGGTAGCCGTACAGTTCATCACCAAGAATGGCACGGGCAGTACTGTCGGGGTCGGCGAGGCTAACGGGAAAGCTATTGATCAGATCCCTCTGGGCAAAGGAGAATTCAGCGGCGCTGACACCTTCATTTTGAACTTGGCGAATCAATGCTAGGGCCTGTTCAATCGCCTTGGCATTATCGGCAGCACTGGTCTGCATTTGCACATTAAAAGAACCATGATCGCGACCAGCATTGAAGAAGCTGTAGACACCATAGGTGAGTCCCTGGCGATCGCGCAGTTCTGTACCCAAACGACTGGCCAGGGTGTCACCACCCAAGACTTGGTTCAGAATCAGGGCAGCATGGTAGCGGGGATCACGCCGGGTAATGCTAGGGTGTCCCATGAGGGTGACGGCTTGGGTCTTGCCGGGAAGCGTTGCTTGCTTGCGGGTGAGGCGATCGGGTAGGGGTACCTCAGGATAGGTGAGACGAGGGGCCATACCCTGGGCCTGCCAAGGTCCAAATTCGGCGACGCAGCATAGGTTTTCATCGTATTGGGATCAAAGTCACCCATGATGACCATGGTGGTGGTGTCCG
>JAAUUH010000079.1 GCA_012031145.1 Oscillatoriales cyanobacterium SM2_2_1
TGGTGGCGATCGCCGGGGCAATTGTGGGTGACACCTGTGGCTATTGGTTGGGGCGCTGGGGGGGAATGGGCAGCCCTAGAGAACATTACCCACCTATTTCGGATTCCGCCGTCGGAGTTGTTAGCGGCCCAAGATCGGTTTCGTAGTAATGGGGGGCGGGCTGTTTTTTTAGGGCGCTTCATTACGTTGCTACGGATTTTTGCTGGCCCCTTAGCGGGGATGACGGGAATGCCCTATGGGCAATTCTTAATATTCAATGCTTTAGGGGCAATTACTTGGGGGACGCTGATGACCAGTTTGGCTTTTGGTGTCGGGCATTTCGCCGGGATGTATGTGTCTTTGGCCGATTTAATTAGCTATGTGCTGCGGTTTGGGGTTTTGGCGCTGCTGGTTGCTGTAATTTGGTTTGTTGTGCCCTTTTGGCGGCGATCGCCCGGGAACGATACCGACACTTTGCCCTAGGTAAAAAAATTGGCATCCGTGTCCATGATGGCGATTCTATGGCAGTTTTCTCGCCCCCATACGATAGTCGGGACAACACTTAGCGTCCTAGCACTTTATTTCTTTGCTTACCATTTCACAGCGGATTGGACGGGACAGGGATGGGCCTTAGCAGGCACCTTGGTGGCGTGTCTGGCGGGAAACCTCTACATTGTTGGGCTAAACCAGCTCACCGATGTCGCCATAGACCGCATTAATAAACCCCACTTACCCCTAGCCGCTGGCACCCTGTCCATGGGAACGGGACAGTGGCTCGTGGCGATCGCCGGGCTTGCTTCCCTAATCTTGGCCGGGATTCAGGGGATCTACCTTTTGGGTACGGTGCTGGTTAGTCTGGGACTGGGTACCGCCTATTCCCTACCCCCTGCGCGGCTAAAGCGGTTTCCTTTTTGGGCGGCGCTCTGCATTGTGGGCGTACGTGGGGTGGTGGTCAACCTAGGGCTGTTTTGTCATTTTCGGTCTCTGGCGGCGGCACCCCTGGCACCCAGCTTGCCGGTTTTGTTATTAACTGGTTTTGTGGTCTGGTTCTCAGTGGCGATCGCCCTGCTGAAGGATTTGCCAGATACAAAGGGTGACGCCCAATTTGCCATCAACACCCTAGCAGTGCAATGGGGACAGAGACGGGTATTTGCGATCGCCTGGTGGGGGCTGCTAGTCCTCTATCTTGGCTTTGCCCTGGTGTTTATTGGGATCACGCCCTGGGGAACAGCGGCCCATTTGGTGCTGGCATTTGCCCTGTGGTCGGCCCAGCGATCGGTGGATTTTTCTGAACAGCCAAGCTTGTCCCGGTTTTACCAATTTATTTGGCGACTGTTCTACGCCGAATATGTCCTACTCCCTGTGCTGTGGGGGATCCTCCTAGAACCCTAAACCGCTCCCTGTGGCTCCCAGAGTGTTGAACTGGCCCGAATGCTATGGTAAGTGCCTTGGCCAAGGATGAGGTGATCCAGCACCGGTACATCGATCAGCACCGCGGCTTGGAGCAATTGGCGAGTCAGTTGGAGATCGGACTCGCTCGGTTGGGTATTTCCAGAAGGATGATTGTGGGCCACGATCAACTTGACGGCACCGGCCCGCAATGCTTCTCGAAAAATATCCCGGGGCGATGCTAGGGTTTCGGTGGCCGTGCCGATGCTAATCACTTTTTGCCCCAAAATTTGATTACGGTTGTCGAGCATGAGCATCGCAAAGCGCTCCTGGAGTTGCCACATTAGGTCAGGGCTGAGGGCTGCCGCCGCCAAGGACGTATCCGTGATCGCTACCTTTTCCGTTGGTCGGGCATAGTAAACCCGCTTACCCAATTCGATTGCCGCCAAGATGGTCGTTGCCTTCGCAACCCCAACCCCCTTTACAGCCATCAGTTGGCTGAGGGAACTTTGCTGCAAGGCGGCGAGGGGGTCACCTCCATCGGCCAGCACTCCCAACAGGTACTGAGCTAAACCCACGGCCGACAGTTGACCGGCCCCCTGTCCCGTTCCCAACAAAATGGCTAGTAATTCCGCATTGGAAAGCGCTGCTACGCCTTGGGTCGCCAACCGTTCGCGGGGGCGCTCTGCCGCCGCCATGTCAGCAATCCGCAGGCTGTAGGTCATATCCCTAGAGGGACTTAAACAGATAGTTGCACATCAACGCCCCAAAGGGAGATGGCTGGAAGCCAAGACTTTGGATTGTTGCTGGGGTCACCTCTCGCACCACCAGGGGCACACAGGTGGCATTGAATTGCGCCGCGGGGCTCCCCTTTTGCTTCAGCGATCGCAAACTAGATGTAGTTTGGGGAGAGACAGAGCGAAGAGCCCTTTGCACTCGCAATTGACGTTGCAGTTGGGCCGTCGTTTGCTGCAATTCCGGGGCGTAGATCTGGATCCGCCGTTGGGCTTCGCCATAGAGAATCGACTCCGGGGGAATGGCACGTAATAGATTCAAAGATTCCTGGCGTTTAGACTGGGCATCAGTCCATACCTTGGCATTATGGGGCGGGTTTTGCACCTGAATCGCCGCCTCCCGCACCAAATTTAGGGACTTTTGGAACCGCTCCTGGGCGGGGGACTCAGCTTGGAGCCGCTGGCGATAGGCTTCAAGACGTCCTTGGAGCTTTTTAAGCTCAGTATCAGCTTCGGGGCGCAGAGAGCCGGGGCGATCCGGGATGGAGGATAACTGGGCGATCGCCTGCTCTAAACCCTGCTGCCCCTTGGTCAACTCGTCTAAGCTGGTGGCCTTCTCCGCCGGGGCAATGGCTGCTTCCGCTACCCGCACCTGCTGCAGCAATCCTTCCTGCTGCGATAGATCCCACCACAGCCAGCCGCCGCCTACTGCTGCCGTCACCACAATTAAAACCCCAATGGGTAGGAGGAGGGAACTACTCTTGGTATCGGAGGGCTTGACCGCTTCGCCTTGGCTACGACGTTTTGGGGTCACCGCAGTGGGAGGCCGATGATTGTTATTGATTTCCGGTGTTGACCGTAGCGCATGGTTAAGTTCTGCCCGGGGTTCTTCCCCACTGCGGGCGGCCGCTGCGATCGGTTCCGGTCGAGACTGGGGCACTGTGGAAAAGGGCGTCGGAACCATTTCCAGATCGCTCAGATCCACTATTCTCATTTCATCGGCCGGTGCCATGTCAAACTCAATGGCGGGAAGGTTCGGCTTGATATCGCCAACTTTCTGCCATTCGGGTTCCTTCGATCCGGATACCCGTCCATAGAAGACAAACTTATCCGTATCCTGGAGCGGCATCCGCTCTAGGGACACCTTCACAATTTCAAACACTTCAGCATAGTTAACCTGTCGCTCGGCAGCACGCGTCACCAAAACATGGAGTTGACTCCCCTTTTGTCTCACCTGCGCTTTCACGCGGTAGGAAATCAACTCAGTCTGCAGACCCTTGGCAATTTCTGTCTCGTCCATGACTGCGCTCCATGCTGTGCTTTTGCCTGAATATTAGTCTAAAAGCCTGAAGAAAACCGACAAAATTTTGCCATAGTTCTTGCAGGATTAGCATCTCCATGTACTCTAATATTAAGTTTTTTGCGTGCATGATCCAAGCCGGGTGAACGATTATTTTTTGAACTTTGGACCTCGAGTCCGTCAGTGGTGGGCAGAGTTCTCGCTCCAGACCAAGCTGATGGCGCTGGTAACGCTCATGGTGTCTCTGCTGATGAGTGGGGTCACCTTTTGGGCTGTGAATGACATTCAGACCGATGCCCGACTCAGTGACACCCGGTTTGGTAAGGATTTGGGGTTATTGCTGGCAGCCAACGTGGCTCCCTTGGTGGCCCAAAACAATGACCAAGAGTTAACCCGGCTGACCCGGGAGTTTTACGACCACACCTCCAGCATTCGTTACATTCTTTTTGCTGATCCCCAAGGGGAAATTTCCTTTGGCATTCCCTTTACGGCGTCGGAGGTGCAAAACTCCCTCAGTATTCGGCGGCGGATTCAATTGCCCGATGCCCTCCAAGAGCATCCCCAAGAGCCCCTAGTGCGCCAACACGCCTCGCCCCAAGGGGAAGTAACCGATATTTTTGTCAATTTGATCGATAACGACCATAACTATGGGGTGCTAGCCATTGGGATCAACCCCAATCCGGCGGCAGTGGCTTCGTCGAGTCTGACGTTAGATGTGACCACGGCGGTGTTTGTCTCCATTTGGGCAATGGTGATTTTAGGAGCCGCTTCCAATGCCATCACGATTACTCGACCGATTAAGGAACTGGTGGCGGGGGTGCGTAACATTGCCGGACGCAATTTTCGGCAGCGCATAGATTTACCCTTTGGCGGTGAGTTGGGGGAGTTGATCCGCAGTTTTAATGAGATGGCAATGCGGCTTTCTTCCTATGAAGAGCAGAATATCGAAGAATTGACGGCCGAAAAGGCAAAGCTAGAAAATCTTGTCTCCACGATCGCCGATGGAGCCATTTTGCTCGACAGCGAAATGCGGGTGATTTTGGCTAATCCGGCAGCGATCCGTCTATTCCATTGGGAACCCCTAGGTGATGGGCTCCTAGAATCTAATCTGCAAGCCATTTTGCCCGATTATGTGCAATCTGCATTGGCCCTGCCCCTAGCGCAGTTGACCGTAGGCGATCGCGAGGGGGGGGAGATTCGGATTATGGCCACTAAGGATGGGGAGCGGGCCCTAAGGGTATGGCTGATTCCCGTATTTGGCGGCAATGATGCGATCAAAGGCGTGGCCATGACCGTGCAGGACATTACCCGTGAGGTGGAGCTGAATGCGGCTCAGAGCCGATTTATTAGTAATGTCAGCCATGAATTGCGCACACCCCTTTTTAATATCAAATCGTTTATTGAAACCCTGCATGATTACTACGACGACCTGAGTCGGGAGCAGCGGGTGGAATTTCTAGACACAGCCAATCGGGAGACTGATCGCCTGACCCGTTTAGTCAATGATGTGCTGGATCTATCTCGCCTAGAGTCGGGACGTCAGTATCACTTTTCGCCCTTGGATCTCAATCAAACCCTCGAACAGACCTGCCGTACCTATCAATTGAATGCGGCGGCAAAGGAGATCGAGTTGCGTCGTGAAATTGCTCCTAATCTTGATCGAGTGTGGGGTAACTACGACTTGATGTTGCAGGTGCTGTCTAACCTGGTGGGCAATGCCCTAAAGTTCACCCCCGAAAAGGGGGTGGTCACCCTGCGGGCCTATCCGCTGCACCAGATGGGAGACGGGCGATCGGGCAGTTGGGTGCGGGTAGAAGTTGCCGATACGGGCATTGGCATTCCCCTAGAGGATCAGGAGCGCATTTTCGACCGGTTCTTCCGGGTGGAAAATCGGGTGCACACCCTAGAAGGAACTGGACTGGGACTGTCGATTGTACGGAACATCGTCGAAAAGCATGACAGCCATGTTTACCTCAAGAGTGAAGTAAACCAGGGGACAACCTTTTGGTTCGATCTGCGCGTTTTTCAAGATCGCTGTGAACTGCCGATGGCACCATCGGCGCATTTGGTGGAGACCTAATGGCCAAAACGCCCCAGATTGAAAGGTTGGTAGATTTACTCCTCGATTGGGGGGGGTGGCAGGATCCTGATCTGGAGGGCGATCGCCCCAAGGGATTCCCGATTTCGCCCCGTAGTTCTGATGACTTCGATGTTCCCGAGGCACCGATCGATAGGAGCAATGACCTACCTAGGAGATCGAAAGCGGGGATCGGGCGAACCGATGTCCCAAAAGATGAGCATCCCATTTTGAATACTCCGAATCTGGGGGGTGAATCTCGCGACGATTCGACTGCACTGCAACTGCTCCAAGATATTCTGGTGGAGCCAGAACTTTGGCAGGTCAAGGATGTTTTGGGGGTGCTAGAGCAAAAGGTTTCCCTGATTGAGTCTAAGGTGCACGACCCGGCGATGGAGGAAAAGTTGGCATCCTTGGAGGCTCAGTTGGGGGATCGGCGGGATCTAGACGAGATCCACTCCCAGCTTTCCCAAGTGACCCAGCAGCAGCAAAATTTACCCCAGGAGATCACTCTGTTGCGCGATCGCCTCGATCAGTTGGAGCAAAAACTCTACGAACCCGATGAGTTGATCCAATTGCTGCTGCCAATTGTGGCAAACTTGCTTAGCCAAAAGGTCACACAGTCAAAATCGGAGATTTGTGCGGCGATCGTGCCCATTATCGATGACGTGATCCACACCCGCAGTCAGCAGGATCGTGACGCCATGAGTCGGGCGCTGGCCGATATTATTCCGGCGGCGATTTCGACGGAAATGAAAAATTCTCCTGATACGATCGCCAAGGCCATCGCCCCGGAAATTGGAGCCGCCATGCGGGAGCAAATTCGGATCGACCGCCATGCGATCGCCGATGCTTTGGCTCCCGAGATGGGAGCGGCCATCAAACGCCAAATTGTCATCGAGCGCGATGCGATGGTGGATGCCCTCTATCCAGTGATTGGCAACACCATTTCCCGATACCTCAGTGAAGCGATTCGGGCGATCAACCAAAAAGTGGAGCAAGCCTTTAGTTTTCAGGGCATGCAACGCAAGATTCGCGCTCGGGTGCGGGGTGTATCCGAGGCGGAGTTGATCATTCAAGAATCAATGCCGGTAACTGTTCAGGCAGTGTTTTTAATTCATAAAGCTTCGGGACTGGTGATTTCCAGCGGTCAGCAGAGCGATCTTGATGCCACCATTCCCGCCCTTGAAGGCGACCTGCTGGCCGGGATGTTGACGGCAATTCGGAGTTTTGTTAATGATTGCCTATCCCAGCCGGAACAGGTGTCGGAGCTTAGTGAAATTGAGTATGGCGGCTCAAAAATCGTCATGGAGGTGGCGGGCTATGCCTATTTTGCAACCGTGATCCAAGGGGAACCCAACCAGCGGTTTATCACCCATTTGCGGGAAACCTTTGCAACGCTAATCCAAAAATACGAGCTGCCAATTAAGCACTTTAATGGTGATATGGGGCAGTTTCCCTACGAAGGCCATCAGATGGTGGCGGCGTTCCTCGACCCCGACACCCTCAGCCCCGCGGCACGGGTACCTAGGGCAATTTTTATCCTCTTAGCTGTTCTGGGAATTGGGATTGCCACCCCATGGGCGATCGCCCGTCACCAACAGCACCGAACCGCCGCGATTCGGGAAACCCTTGTCAAAATTTGGCAAGCAGAACCCAACCTTGCACCCTTTACCCTCACGCCCAGCGTTGATTTAGAATCGGAACGGATCACCATCACTGGTCAGGTTGCCACGCCGCTGCTAAAACAACGGGCGATCGCCCTAGTTCAAGAGCAGGTTCCCCAGTTTCAAATTAACGACCAAATTCGCCTTATCACCCTACCGCCCGATCCGCGAGAAACGGCCCGGGCAGTTACACGCATGGCCGAAACGCTCCAGGTTGTTGCGGTGTTCACCCCCCATCAGCGCTCCGTTCGCCTAGAACTTACTGCCCAAACCCCCCTTCCGGCGACCCAAGTAGTTGAACTGTTCAGCCAAATCCCCGGCATTGTCACAGTCACTGCCATCACCACCCAAACCCTCTCCCCCATCGCGACGCATCTGTTTTTTGGCACCGGGATCAGCACCCTTAACCCCAACCAACGACCGGCTATTCTCAACCTCATGGCACTGCTGCAGCGCTATCCTGACCTAGACATTGAGATCATTGGAAGCAGTGATGGCGTTGGCGATCCCCTAAAAAATCAGGAGCTGGCCCTGCGACGGGCAGAAAGCGTACGCGATGAACTGATCCGACGGGGAGTCTTGGCGCGCCGCCTCCAACTCAGCACCCGTATCGAACCGCTCAATCGCCCCAATCCTCGGGCACGGACGGTGTCCTTCCGGTGGCAGTCCCCCAAAAAGCAGTAATTTTGGGTAGTCAGCAATCTTAAATTAATTTCGCAATTTCAGCACTACCCATCGGGTGACGCCACAATGTCATCCATAGGACTATGGAATGGGGTAGACGATGGAATTAGATGTTTTGGTTGTGGGCGGCGGGTTGGCGGGATCACGGGCAGCCTTGGCGATCGCCCAAAAAAACCCCCAACACCGCATTGGTCTCATGGCCAAAACCCATCCCATCCGCTCCCACTCCGTCGCTGCCCAAGGAGGAATTGCCGCCGCTCTGCAAAACCTAGATCCAGCCGACAACTGGCTTGCCCATGCCTATGACACCATCAAAGGCTCCGATTACTTAGCCGACCAAGATGCCGTGGAACTACTGACCCGCAGTGCGCCTGAGGTGATCATCGATCTAGAGCATTTGGGGGTGTTGTTCTCCCGTTTTGAAGACGGCCGCATTGCCCAGCGTCCCTTCGGCGGACATACCCATGGACGGGCCTGCTACGCTGCCGACAAAACTGGTCACGCCATCCTCCATGAGCTGGTGGTCAACCTCCAGCGCCTTGGTGTGCGCCTCTTCTCGGAATGGTATGCCCTAGAGCTCATCTATGAAGACGGCGAGGTCAAGGGCATCACAGCCTTTGAGATTGAGTCAGGCAAAATCGAGGTATTTTGTGCCCGGTCGGTGCTGCTCGCCACCGGCGGCTATGGGCGGGTTTATCGCACCACCTCCAACGACTTTGCCTCTAATGGCGACGGGCTTCATCTGGCGACCAAAGCCGGATTGCCCCTACAAGATATGGAATTTGTGCAGTTTCACCCCACGGGACTTCACCCCGCAGGCGTTCTAATCTCAGAGGCCGTACGCGGTGAAGGGGCCTATCTAATCAATGACCTAGGGGAGCGGTTTATGGGTCACTACGCCAACAGTAGCCAGCGGATGGAGCTTTCTCCCCGTGACATCACCTCCCGCCACATTGAAGAAGAAATTTTGGCTGGTCGGGGAATTGGCGGTCAAAACTTTGTCTATCTCGATGTCCGTCACCTAGGAGCAGAAAAAATTCGTAGCCGCATCCCCTTTGCCCGCGAAGAAGGCTTGCGCTTTTTAGGCATTGACTGCATCGAAGCACCCTTGCCCGTGCGCCCCACCGTCCACTACTCCATGGGCGGTATCCCCACCAATACCGATACCCAAGTATTGGATGCCACACTCAACCCCGTTCCCGGACTCTTTGCCGCCGGGGAATGTGCCTGTGTTTCGGTGCATGGAGCCAACCGATTGGGGGCAAATTCGCTTCTGGAATGCGTTGTCTATGGTCGCCGTGCCGGGGAGATCATCGCGGCTCGCCTCGGCGATCGCCAAATGCCAAAACTCAACACCCACACCTACGAACTCAGGGCCGAGCAGCGCCTGCAAAACCTGCTGCGGAGCCAAGGCACCCGTCGCATCGCCGACCTACGCCAAGAACTCCAAGAAACCATGACCCAAACCTGCGGTATCTTCCGCAACGCCCGCAGCCTTACCCAAGGACTCAATCGCCTCCAGTGCCTCCACGACGAATACCAGCAAAACCTCCACCTCGATGATCGAAACCTGACATTTAATATGGAGCTGGTGCAAGCCCTAGAACTACGTAGCTTGCTTACCGTCGCCATGGCGATCGCCAGTAGTGCCCTAGAGCGATGCGAGAGCCGAGGTGCCCACAGCCGCAGTGACTTCCCTGAGCGGGATGACAGCCAATACCTGCGCCACACCCTCGTCTATGTACAGCAAAACCTCTGGCGCACCGCCAGCCGACCCGTCAATCTTTGCCTCCAATCTCTTGATCGCGATCGCTTCTCCCCTAAGGAGCGCGTCTACTAACACAGTGCTGTAGTGCTGCCAAACTATGAACGGGATTCAGCTAATCTACCCCCCACATTTGAGGACGTTCCTAGGCAATACCACTACTCTATATTGATGGGAACTTCAACAGATCTCTAGCTCATGGCACTAGCGAGAACAGATGGCGATCATGTTAGGACAGTCTAACACTGCGTTACTCCAATGCAACCCCAATAACTGTTCTGATCCTATGCAACACAGCTAAGATCATGGATGGTTATAGCAGTACAGTTCAGATCGGTTGGGATGCCGTCCACTTAAGAACAGATTCCATCGTCTCGCGTAAATCGGTAGAATGAGATCGGATTTTACGAATGCAATTTTTCAACCAAACCCAGCAGTTCTCAATGCGATCAAGGTCAGATCATTTTGGCATCAGATAAATCATCCGTAGCCCACACCTGTGATTATTTGTGCAATGGGATCATAGTAAAATGTGACATCATCAACAGTTATAATCATTTTAATTAAGATTGAGACTTTAAAAGACCAGCATTAACCTTCGAGTTCAGACCGAGTAAGGGTTTGAGGGTTGAATAACTATAATCACTAACAAGCAGCAGTTTCAAAATGGCGCAGAACTCGTAGAACTCAAGCGCAACATAGACTCTTAGCACTCCCGCTAGCGGCATAGCTTTGTTCAGATGCAATCAGTATTGCAAAAGCATTACAAATCAGAGATTTCATTCCAGATAAATGCGGCTGCAAATAAACAGCACATCACCTCAGCCTGATAGTTCATTTTGGCTTCAGAGCTGTGGGCAACTCTGTTACGCAACTTGCGGATAGTATGGCAAAGTTGAACGCTCTGTTCCGAGAACAACTTGCCGTCTTCAACCAGCTTTATCAACTGGGCAAAGGTTTTCCGACTTTTGGGCTGTAGGATCGAGTGCAACTTTTTTTCTAGGGAGTTTTGCAATCCAATGAGCGAATGCGCGTCAAGTTCCAGATGGTCAAGCAAGTCAGAAAACTCTCCATTCCAACCCGATGTTGCCTTTGCAATGGTTTTGATCTGCCGATCAGCAACATACAGCTCTTTTCCGCAATTAATGCAAAACCTGTGATCATCTAAGTTTTGGGTGAACCGACAATTCAGGCAGAATTTCATGTGAGTTTAACGACCATTTAACTACCTAAAGTTTGATCGAATATTCGAGGGGTCGTCCAATCACGGCACCTGGCAACATGCTGAGCCGGATCAAAAACAATCGAATAGTTCCCCTGTGACGCCAACCACGCTGCAAAGCTAACAACCAAGCGATGACATCACAATGTCATGCCATTGCTCTCCTTCGATTACTGTCCCCTAAGGGCTTTGATTTCCCTCAGCACCACCATCAAACCCTTATTTTGGTGTTCAATTTGCTGCGTCAGCCGGTCTACCTTTTGATGAAGCGCTTGCAACTCACTCTCCTGTTGACCAATGCGTGCCACAACCTCCCGCTGAATTAGGTTTTCAATTCCTTGCACCAATAATGTTTCCAGCGAAGTAAATCGCGCCATGAGGGTTTGCAAGTCTCCACTGCTGCCAAGGGATGCCATTTCGGCAGTTCGAGGAGCAGCAATGGGCGCTTCGGCAGAGGGCGCTGCTGAAGCTGCGCTAGCCAGCAGCAAGGTCTGGATTCGAGCGATCAACACCTCAGCCTCAAAGGGCTTTTCTAAAAAATCAAACTCCGTAAACGGCTCGGGCACATGCTCCGTAACTTGCTCTTTCAAACCGGAGATCATGATCACTGGTGTTTCCCGGAGAGCATCAATTCGTCGAATTGCCTGAAGGGTTTGGTAGCCATTGTACTTTGGCATAACAAAATCCAAAAGAATCAGGTCGGGATGGGATTGCCGCGCCGCTTCTAAACCGGATTTGCCATCATTTGCCTCTAGGACCTCGTATTTTTCGGTGAGAATACCCTTTACCATTTTGCGGATCATGATGCTGTCATCAATCACGAGGACTTTTTTCATGGAGGTCGCTAACGCATTACTTCCATCATTACAGCACAAAAGCAGCCCCGGAACATCCTGAAAAGTATCGGAGTCTTATGAGTGGATTAGAAAATTGGTTTAGGAGGCTGTATGAAACGCCTTTGGATGTTGGGGGCGATCGCCCTCAGTGGACTTCTCTGGGGATGTGGCGCGGAAAAAATCCCTTCAGCACCCCATGTCCCTCCCGCCTCTAATCTGCCCTCCGAAGCCCCCGCTACTCGGGCGTTGACCATTTTTGTTGCTGATGCCCAATGCTCGCACCTAGTCCCGCGCACTACCCAAATTGCTCTGCTCCCAGAAAAGGGTCGCTATGCCGAAGTGGCGATCGCCCAAGTTATTGCCAACCAGCCGATTAATAACTTTTTCATCGAAAAAGTGAGCGTTTCCATCAAAGAGCATACTGCCATCGTCGATTTTATTTTAGAAGCACAATCACCCCGGCGATTGGTGTCACTGTCTAGCTGCGAACAATTTGCCCTGCTGCAAGCAATTCATAAGACCCTAACCGAAAACCAGCAACTTGATATCACTAAGGTCCGGTTTCTCGAGTCTGGACAAGACATATATCTCTAACCTATCTAGAGTGCCGATTAGAGCCTAAAAACGATAGATATTGCCTCCTTATCAATACAAGACCCTCGAGGCGACTTCCCTGATTTGGTAAGGTTCTCACGCCTACAGTCACCTCGTTACCCCTAGTATGAACATCCAAGAAGATACCAAGACGAAGCTCCGTATTGCAGCTGGTCACTCGGAGGTCAAGGGGCAAAGATAGAACTTGATATGCAACCGCCTAAAAGTCCCATTTGCCTAGAGAGCAGTGTCTGGAGCAATCGATGCTTCCATTGGAAAATATGTTTGGCTGATCACCCGAATTTGCATAGGCTCATTGGGTCGAGGGGGCAGTCGGAGACCGTGAGTCGTTAGGTTGAAATGCTCGCTCACCTGAGACAAAAACAGAAGTGCCGACATACCCAGAAATATTCCTCCGAGAGTCCACACTGCGCCCCATCACTTACTTTCTAATTAACTTCTTTAATCTGAATATAACAAGGGAGCAATTCCAGTGGTTTCAAGAAACTTGGTCAACAAAAATTGTCCTCCTACGGAGTGCCCCCACTGATCTAACGGCGGACAGTAGGTAACTATCGATCCCCACAGGGGAATTTTTGCGAGAAGCAAGCCGCTAACTGCAGATTTGCAGGGAATGTTAGACGGGAAGTGGCGGTACATCCCGTGTCGACGAATAGTTTCAAGAACTATCTGATTCCGTAGTAACTGAGACTGCTGCACTAGCTGCCTAGGCGTCATCACCATGCAACACAACTCTTCATATCTTGCTAATGCTTGATCAGGATCGGAACTAAGTTTACTTTTCCCAAGTGCATGGGCGATCGCCAGATTGGGTCGACTTTGGTTTTGGCGCACTGATTCCAAGAGTTCCTGATCAATGGGACAGTTCAACCATTGCCGGATAGGCTCGGAACTGGGTAACAACTCGCAAAGGGCGATCGCCCCGCCGTTGACCATGGCATTAGCAGGCTTTCCCTGTGGGATTTCTTGGTAGGAATTATGGAGAGCCTCATCTCTGACTAGTGATGTCACCGCAGCTGCCCCAAAATTATCAAAGACATATTGCAGCAAAAATGGCTTCATAAGACTCATTAGCGGCACAAAGTGATCGGCGCATCCATAGGCAGCAATACCATTTGGGTCTTCAGTCTCTGCAAGCCAAGTAATCCCTGCTTCATAGGGATGCACCTTTAAAAGTGCAGGGATGTATCTTGGTAAATCCCCCTTAAGTGCCCGGGCATGGGCTAACCACTCCTCAATCTGACTGGAAGGTAACATTCAGCAAGAGCGCTCTAAATTCAAGGAACGGAGGAGAGAAAAGAAGAAAGCCCCCTGCATCTGCAGGGGGCCCAAAATCAATCAGAAATCAATCTTCAGCCCAGAATTAACCGTTGATAGAAGGAGCTTCCACAGCAGCCAAATCCAAGGGGAAGTTGTGGGCATTACGCTCATGCATCACTTCCATA
>JAAUUH010000080.1 GCA_012031145.1 Oscillatoriales cyanobacterium SM2_2_1
CACCAGTGACTGTTGACGATCCAATGGGGAGCTGTGGCATTGGTGTAACATTCATCAAATATTCCCATCTATGAATAAATGAGAGAATAAATGAGATGTATTGACGGCTAAATTATTAGCGACGGGAAGCAATCTTCTCGATTTCTGACTGAGTTTGATGCAAAAGTTGGTGACGACTATCGCGCACTGAAGTCGAAGAGGAGGATAGGGAAGGGACGAGGTTCCGCGCTTGTAAAGCCATGTGCAGTTGCAAATGGGCGACGTAATCACTTAACAATTCTGTGTGAGCCATACACGGGGAATCGATTATTTGTAACTTCTCGTTGAGACTATCATATTCACGAAATATCCCAAGGTGAGCGGTAATGAACCGTAATAATTAGGGCTGTGATTGCTCATAGGCAATTACGGCATAAAAGGGATCGCTACTGCTGCCCCAGAAACGGGCTCCCAAGGAAGGGGTTTGAATCACGGCTTCAGGTTTGCTAAAGCCCTGGGGCACGCTTTGAAAGTAGGTGGCAACGAGGTGCAGGCGATCGCGATCGGATCCGTCCCGCCATGCTTGGATCGCCTTTTGGTAGAACATCCGGTTGGAAAAGGAGACAATCACGATGCCGCCGGGTTTGAGGATGCGGTGGATTTCAGCAAAGATCCGCTCTGGATACTGGAGATATTGCACCGATACGGTGTTGAGTACGGCATCAAAATAATTAGTTTCGTAGGGCAGGGTCTGATCTTGGTTGAGGTTTTGGACGTGGAACCGGTGCAGACGGGGATTTCGCATGAGTTCTTCGGCGTTCATGCCATGGCCGACCACTTCGGTGAACTCTACTTCGGGGGGCAAATGGGAAACCCAGCTACTCATTAGATCGAGGATGCGGGTATGGGGTTGAAGGCGATCGCGGTAGAGGTCGGTAAGGGTGCGAATGAATTGCGTGTCGATGTGGTTAACAAACCGGGGAGCATCATAGAACAGCAAGTCATTACTAGTATCCAGTTTGCTGCGTTGGCTGTCGGTGAGGGTCATGGTTGGTGGGGTGGACGGGAACAGATCCAGAAGTAAAGGGAGCGGCTCCATTCCTTGAGGGGAAAGAAGAAATAGGTGAATGGGTTGATGGTCACAATAATGTTGCGGAAATCCCGCCGGGCAAGAAATAGGATCGCCCATGCCACAAAACTAGGAGCCATCACGCCATAGGGATTGAGTTTGCTGCGAAAGGGTCCGAGGATCAGCTTGCGAATCACACAGGGAGCATCGAGGCGGCGCAGGGTAACCAGATCGCCGATCGCCCGTTTGGATAGTTCATAGAGCGGGCTGAGGGCGGGGCTAACCTCAGCCTCTGAGGTATTCACCCACACTTCCTTGGTCGCAATGTGGCGAGAATCCTGCACGGTTGTTAAAAAGGCTTCCATTAGCCGCCATGTCGCAAAGGTGTTGACCTCGTAGGAACTGGCTATGGCAGTGCAATCACGGGCACCATAGACGTTGATGCCATGGTTGAGGATCAAAATATCTACCTGCGGCAAGACGTTGAGGGCAGCCTCCTCCTGACCGGCTTGCCATGGAACCACATGTACCCCGTCGCCATCCCCAAAATTGGCATCGGGCGAGGTTGTCAGGGCAATGACCTTAGCGCCGTGCCGGAGCAAATGGAGGATAAGCGATCGCCCCAGGGAGCCGGAAGCGCCGGTAATACCAATGGTTTTGCCCTTAAAAGAAAGACTGGTGCCCATGATCCGATCGGCGAAGGTAAAGGTGCTGCAATAGTAGGCGCGGGGCTGATCAAAGTGGTGCCGCCAGTGATAGGTTCGGTTGACCAGCCAATGGCCCGGTGGCTCCACAAGGGCACCGGGGGCATGGGTAAGATCGGTTGCCAGCCACCAACCGCATGATCGCGCCAAGCTGGTAATCAGAAAGATGAGGGAGTAGAGGATCCCGCAGGTCAAAGCCCAAGTGTGGGTTCCCCAAGCCGCCAATGCGGTGACCAAGACCATGAAGGCTGCTTCGGGCACATCATTGACCAACTCTGCCCGGCGGTATAGGTCTAGGCTGACCTTACTTAAATCGGGTCGATAGGCGCGGTGGTGCAGCCCATGGGCGCGCTGTAAAAGGGGGACATAGTGACCCGCCAAGTGATAGCAGTCACGCACAAGCTCTGCCAAGACAACGGAGCCAAAACCAACAATCGAGAACCACAGCCCGACAGTAACAACAGATGACCAGGGAGCAGTACCCTGATCTATCCATTGAGCAATATGACTTATCCTCATTACCATGCGGAACGCACGTCTGACCTCATCGCCCTAGTGATTGCCATTGTATGGCAACTGTTGATCACAAAACTTAAGGGGGCGAGATCAAAATCAAAAAAATCTTAACGGGGTGGGCAACCATGGGGACAGGGGGTACCGTAGGTAAGATGGCTAGAACATGAATCATGACCCTATGGGAAGGAACCGTTGGATCGCCTTGGTGACCTTGGTGGCGATCGCCCAGATGAACCCCAGTCTGCTCCCGGCCCAAGTGCGCCCCCGCCAGACAGATGAGGAGGTGAACACTCGGCTTTATCAGCAGACCAGCAGCGCCGTTGTGGCCGTGGAAACCCCAACCACCCGGGGGAGTGGCAGCATCATTGATCCCAGTGGGTTGGTTGTCACCAATGCCCATGTGGTGCGGGGAGCCTCCCAGATCACGATCACATTGAGCGATCGCCGGCGGTTTCGGGGAACGGTACTCGCCAGCAGTCGCATGCCCGATCTGGCCCTGTTGAGGATCGAAGACGGGGGCGGCACTTTTCCCACCCTGCCCTTGGGATCTTGGCAATCGGTGCAAGTTGGACAGCGGGCCTTTGCCATTGGTAACCCCTTCGGCCTTGCGGGCACCCTGACGACAGGGATTATCAGCCGCATTGATCGAGATCGCCAGTGGGTGCAAACCGATGCCCTCATCAATCCCGGTAATTCTGGGAGTCCCCTGCTCAATAGTCGTGGCGAACTGATTGGCATTAACACCATGATCTTTACCCGCGGGCAGAGCACCACCAACAATACTGGGGTCGGTCTTGCCATCGGTGTGTCCCAGGTGCAGGAATTTGTGACCGCGGCGCTCTCGGGGAGAATCGCCCCGGAGTCACCACCGCGCATTACCCAGTTGCCTCTAAATGGACGCTTTATTGCCGATCGCCTAACCCAGACCGATGACCTTCTCCCCGATGGCAGTTTTTATCGGATCTATCAATTTCAGGGACAGGCGGGGCAACGGGTCATCCTAGAGATGCAAAGTACGGATCTGGATTCCTATCTGGTGCTGGCAGACGCCCAAGGACGACAAATTGCCGAGGATGACGACAGTGGCGGCGGCAAAAACGCCCGTATTACGGCACTGCTGCCCGTAACAGGCAGCTATACCCTCTATGCCAATGCCTATGAACGGGGGGAACTGGGTCAGTTTCAGATCCGGGCCCGTGTTAGCAACGGGGTCGAGATTTTTTCCGAACGGGGGATTTTGGGCGATCGTAGCCAGATTTTGGAGCGGGACGGCAGTTTTTTTAACATCCACACCTTTCCCGGCCGGGCAGGACAGGTGATTCAAGTTGTCCTCTCCAGCCAGGAATTTCACCCCTATCTCGCCGTCCTTGATCCCAATCGCCGACTGTTGAAAGAACACAATGGGCTGCCCGATCGCCGCAATGCGACCCTAACTGTGGAACTGCCCGCCAACGGCACCTACCGCATTGTTGCTAACGCCTATGATCGTCGTGGACGGGGAAGCTATGAAATCAGGGTTCGCCAGTTGCCTTCGGGCACTCCCTAAACACCGGGATCAATTCCGAACGCATGCTTGCTTGGAGTCATAACTGGAAGTGGGCTTTGTTCCCTAGATCCCTAGGCCACAGTTGCGAGTAGCAGATGTTTGTCCGGGGTTTTAATGGTGATGTTGGTTTGCCAACCCGTAAAGTTTTGAGGGGTCAAGGTTAGCAGGAAATCCACCTTTTCTCTGAGGGCGACTTGAGCGATTAGGGCATGATCAATTCCCCCGAGGGTGATGTTAAGTGTTGCGACAATGCGGATTGCCTTCAAATAGTCTTCGATCTTTAAATCGACGGCATGAAACGCTGCTAGGTTGTGTGTTGTTGCATGGTAGATATGCTGGGGATTTGGAGGATGTGGCAGAGGTAGCCGAGTCATGACCCCATAGAATTCGGCAATGGCATGGGTGGAGATAAACCCTTGAATTTGCCCTTGTTTAACACTCAGCATCCAAGGAAAACAGTCCTTATGCTCTTGATGTCCTTCGATGGTGCCTGCAACCAAAATATTAGTGTCGAATAGTACCTTCTTCATGGACTGTTCATGCCCCATTGCGGGCGATTCCCTCTTGACGGACTAGGGATACCCAATCGGTAACCGGTAAAGGGTTCTGGGTTTTAAGCACCATCAAACCATCCACAAGCTGGAAGGGGCTGCAATCGGTTTCGGAATAGGGAGATGGGCGAGGTGCCTGGGATTTGAGAATCTCTATATAGTCAAGTAGCTGGATCACAAAATCTTCAGAGCCTTGTTCAATCTCTTGAATGAGCTGTTCTTTTACCGTCATTGTTCTTAGCGAATTAGTTTCCCTATTTTAGGTGAACTCATCGGTGTATTCAAAGCGCTTTGCCGTTAATGGTGACCCTTGAGTCTTGATTATTCGGGGGGCTATGGCCCAGCCTGAGGATGGCTTTTGGGATTGCGACCAGTGAGCTGATCGGCAATGATCTGGGCCGTAACGGGGGCAAGTAAAATGCCATTGCGGTAGTGACCGGTGGCCATGGTGAGGTTGGCGTAGGGGCCGGGACCAAGAAAGAGGGCTTCGTTGGGGGCGAAGGGGCGAAATCCCCACCAAGTCTCGCGGATGGGCATCGTGGCGATCGCCGGATAAAGGGCGATCGCCCCAGCTAGCAACCCATGAATTCCGGTGGCGGTGGTGTCGGGTAAAAAGCCCACATCCTCGACGGTGGCCCCGATGACAATGGTGCCGTCTTGCCGGGGGACAAGATATGTGCCATCGCCAAAGACTACCCGTTGGAGGGAACGTTGGGCATCAAAGACGGAGAGCATTTGCCCCTTGCGGGGGGTAACGGGAATTTGGGGTAGGAGCGATCGCGTCCAAGCCCCCGTCGCCAAAACATAGTGATCGGCTTCCAGCTCTCCGATACTCGTGGCGATCGCCCGAATGGTGCTACTTGGGGAGAACTGCCACTGATAGCCCGCCACGCCCTCTAAAACCCTAACCCCCGCCAGCCGCACCGCCAAGTGCAATGCCGCCATCAATCGCCGGTTATCCACCTGACCCTCCTCTGGTAACCAGCGCGCCCCCGTCACAATAGGGCCCAGTCCTGGCTGCTGGCGATCTAGGGACTCCCGATTGAGCCAAGAAACACCACCAGCAGTATCCGCCCGAGGTTGAGCACTAGGGCACAAAATGCCACAGCACCAGTAACCGCAGCTTAGTCCTGTGCGGTGCTGGAGGTCGGCAATCCATTGGGGATAGAGTGCCCGGCTGCGTAGCCCCAACTCCCGTAAGTCCCCCGTCAGTTCCTCCGCCTCGGGAGCCAGCATTCCTGCCGCCGCCCAACTGGACTGCTGTCCGCAGCGTCCCCGCTCCAGCACAGTAACCGTTGCTCCCCGATCCTGTAGTTCTAAGGCGATCGCCAGACCGATGATGCCACCGCCCACCACCACCACATCACTCATGGATCTGACTCCTCCGGGGGATAGGGCAGCGTCACGATCACCCGTGTATGCCGATGGGGAAGGCTCTTAATTTCAAAGGAACCCCGGTGCAACTCTACCAGTCGCCTTGACAGGTACAGCCCCAAACCGACCCCCTGCTGCTCGTAGTAATGGCGCTCAAATTGGGTGTAGGCAGCGATTTTGGCAACCTGTTCCGGGGTCATCCCTCGTCCATGGTTGCCAATCGTCAGCCGCCATTCCGCCCCTTGGGGGTGAGCCTCCACCGTCACAGCCGATCCGATCACTGAATAGCGAAAGGCGTTATCGACCAGTTCGTCCACAATTTTCCTCAGCCACCGACTGGCAATTGGTACCTCCGCCTCGGCAATCTCGAGCTGCAAATCCGCTGTCCGCCGCCACACCTCCGCCTTGGCTTGGGCGATCTCCACGACGTCCTGGGTGATTGTCGTCTCGTGGTTTTGCTCCCAATTGCGGGTAACCTCAAGCTCGGTGTAGAGCAAAAAGTTTTGCACCAACCGAAATAGCCGCTTGCTACAGGTCTGAATATCCTTAGCTAAATCTAAAACTTCCTGAGGCGAAAGGGTTTCGTGCTCTTCAATCAAAATATCGGCTAGACCCAAAATGCCACTTAGGGGTGTGCGCAACTCGTGGGGCAGCGCCGTGGCAATATTGCCCCGCACTTGGTCGAGGGAGGTATTGATCTGCTGGTTGATCACCTGCTGTCGGCTGAGGCGGGTCTCAATAGCATGGAGTAAGTCGCCTTGGGAGATGGGCTTAATCAGGTAGTCGTCTGCCCCTAGGGACATTCCTTGGCGCTGCCGCTTCGGACTGGCCAGGGCGGTTAAGAACATAAATGGCGTCAGCAGGAGTTCCTCATCCTGTCGGAGCACTTCAAGTACCCCATACCCATCCATTTCCGGCATCATAATGTCACAGAGCACCAAGTCAGGACGGACTTGACGAGCTAGGGCTAATCCTTCTAGTCCATTGCCTGCTTCCACCACCTCAAACCCAGCAATCAGGAGGATATCGGCGAGTCCTTCGCGAATGTCGGCATCATCCTCAATCAGCAAAATTCTGGGCACAGGCTTACTGCTAAAAAACGGTTAGGAGCGTACCGCCCCGTAAATTAGTTTAGATCCTTTTCGGTCGGACTGTTGTTCTGATACCCAGATGACCCACCACTGCCCAAGTGACCTGATTCGGTTTTGGGACGGCGCTCTATAAGTCCAGTTTATGGCTCGAGTGCTCAAGAAAAGCTTTCGCTTATGATTGAATGCTGTTCTATGGTTCCTGGAAGCGACTCCCAGATCCAAGTCCCAGGGATATCGGTTCCGCAGCAGGGGGGCTGATGCGCTGATACCCCCCCTAACAACGCTCGATTAAGGCAGTCTTACCACTTTTTGTAGGGTAAAAACTTGCCGTTCATGGTGATTTGAACGCGATCGCCCTTGGGATCTTCGACCTTTTCTACGTTGAGGGTAAAGTCAATGGCACTCATGATTCCATCGCCAAACTTCTCGTGGATCACTTCCTTGAGGGGCATCCCATAAACCTGCATGATTTCGTAAAAGCGGTAAATCAGGGGATCGGTAGGCACAATGGGGCCGAGTCCCTTTAGGGGGAAGGCGGTCAACTCCGACAGAAACAGTTCTTCTTCTTCTTCGCCGATACCTAGGGCTTCAAGAAGTAACTTGGCTTCCTCGGGGCTGGCACTGGCTTGTCGGTAGAGCACCGCGGCAATCCACACCTCATCGCGACCGAGGGCCTGTTCAAGATCGGCGAAGGATACACCCCGTTCTTGCTTAATGGCCAATAACTCTTCGGTAATGGCCGGCAGTTCCACCATAGACATATACCACTCCTCTTTTGGGCTTTATGTTCAGGAATAGGACGAATTCAGTTTACCGCACCCGGGCCGCCTCAATGGCACGAGTTTCTCGAGACAGGTGTTCCTCCAGGCGGGCCTTGAGCCGATGGTATCCGGGATACTGATCGAGATCGGCGCGCTGACGGGGCCGGGGAAAATCAACGGTCAGCAGTTCGGCAATGCCCGCCGCTGGGCCCCGCGTCATCATCACAATTTGGTCGGACAGCAACAGCGATTCTTCGATGCTGTGGGTGATGAGAATCACGGTTTTGCGCTGTTGCTCCCAAATGCGCTCCACTTCATCCTGGAGAAAGCCCCGGGTGAGGGCATCTAGGGCCCCAAAGGGCTCATCCATGAGCAAAATTTGCGGATCGATGGCCAGGGCCCGGGCTATGCCAACGCGCTGCTTCATACCCCCCGACAGTTCGTGGGGATGCTTGCGCTCGGCACCCTTTAACCCCACCAGTTCAATGTATTCGTATACCCGGGTTTTGCGCTCCGCTAGGGACATGGTGGGAAATACGGTCTCTAGGGCAAAGTGCAGATTTTCGGCTACGGTCATCCAGGGCATCAGGGCGTAGTTTTGAAACACCACCCCCCGGTCTGGGCCGGGCTGGGTTAGGGGGCGATCGCCTAGAAAGACACTGCCCTGGGTTGGGGGCAATAGCCCCGCAACTATACTCAGTAGGGTGGATTTACCGCAGCCGGAGGGGCCAATGATGGATACAAAGGTGTTGGGGGGAATCTCTAGGTTGATATCGGCGATCGCCACAAAGTCGGGGGAGGTTTTCTTCAGCAAGCGATCCGTCCAGCCTCGGCGACCGGGGAAGGTTTTGGCAATGCCACGAATGGACAGGTGGGTAGCGGTTTCCATGGCGATGCCCTACTCTGTCGGGGGCCGTTGCCCAAAGGATACCCAGCGCTCCAATAGCCCAAAGAGTCGATCCATGCCCAAGCCCACCAGGCCAATAATCAAAATCGCCGTAATGATGCTGGTGATTTTGAGGTTATTCCACTCATTCCAAACGAAGTAGCCAATACCGCCGCTGAGTAAAATCTCTGCGGCCACAATCACCAGCCAAGCAATACCCAGACTGATGCGCAGCCCCGCCACAATGCTGGGGGCCGCTGCCGGCAGAATAACCTTGAGAATAATGCGCCAGTGGGACGCTCCCAGGGTTCTAGCTACTTGGACGTAGACTGGATCGACATGGCTCACGCCAAATTTGGTGTTGGCGAGGGTGGGCCAAATGCTAGTGATGGCAATCACAAACAAGGCGGTCGCCTCCGAATCCCGCATCAGGGCCAGCCCCAGGGGCAACCAGGCCAAGGGGGACACAGGGCGTAAGATTTGAACGAACGGATCGACTGCCTTAGACATGATCGGTGACAAACCCACAAGAATCCCTAGGGGCACAGCAATCAGTGAACCGACGGCAAACCCCGATAGCACCCGACGTAAGCTGACCATCAGCAGTAGGGCAATGCCCTTGTCGTTGGGGCCATTGTCAAAGAAGGGATTGGAAATCCAAAACCAAAATTCCTTGGCGGTGTCCGTGGCCGAAGGCATGATCGGCAAGAACATCTTTTGGGACACACCCCACTCCCAGAAGCCAATTAAGACCAAGGCGATCGCTAGGGTTACCAACAATGCCTTTTGGTCTTCACTGAGCCGCAAGGAAGCAGGAGTCAACTTTTCTACTGCCATAATCTAAACCTTAAACTTCTTAACTTGCTCTTCGACGTACTGGAGGGGGTTTGCAGGGTCAAAGGAGTCGTACTTGAGGGTTTCAACGCGCTGCGTTTCGGCTGGCGGTGTTTGCCCCAATTCTCTCTGCAGCCCGGCGGCAATTTCCGTAAGAAACACGTCATTGGCAATCTGGTCAAAATTGGCCTTGGTCTTGGGCAAGAGATCCCAGCGCACCATCTGGGAGGAGATCCATTTGGCAAAACTCTGCCACGGGTAGGGGTCAAAGCCGATCCGATCAGGAACATCAAGGGTATTGCCCTGCCCATCCTCAAATTTGCCCGTCAGAACTGCCTGTACTACCGGTAGGGGTTGATTGAGGTATTTACGCTCAATTAGGGCTTCGGCAATTTTGGGGCGATTGGCGGGGTCGCTGGCAAAGCCACAGGCGTCGATGATAGCTTTGTTAACAGCGCTGAAGGTTTTGGGGTGGGCATCGATCCAAGACTGGCTGGCGGCGAAGGCGCAGCAGGGGTGTCCGTTCCACAACTCTTTGCTCAACATATGGATGTAGCCAACTTTTTCAAAGACGACCCGCTGGTTAAAGGGTTCGGGCATGAGCATGGCATCGATTTCGCCTGCGGTCATTCGTGCCACACTGTCTGGCGGTGGTACGGGGAAAATCTGCACATCCTTGTCGGGATTGAGTCCGCCAGCGGCTAGGTAGTAGCGGATCAGGAGGTTGTGCATGGAAAAGGGAAAGGGCACGCCAATCTTGAAGCCCTTAAAATCCTTGGCATCCTTGACTTTGCCTTGGTGCTTGGTGGCGATCGCAATTGCCTGTCCATTGATGTTTTCAATACTGGCCAGCTTGATCGGAATAGCCGCTGAACCCAAGCCAATCGAAATGGCGATGGGCATGGGCGAGAGCATGTGGTAAGCGTCCAGTTCCCCGGCGATCGCGGAGTCGCGCACGGCGGCCCAGTTGGGTAACTTACGTACCGTCACATTCAACCCATATTTTTCGTAGAAGCCCAGAGGCTCGGACATCACAATCGGGGTAGCGCAGGTGATGGGAATAAAGCCGATGGTGAGATCTTTTTTCTCCACATCACCGGAAGTCGAGCTGGGTGTGGCGGCATCCTGGGCGGGGGGGGGTCGGCTGCGCACAACTGGACATTCCGACGATGGCCGCCGCAGCCACTACCCGCTGCAAAAAGCGTCGGCGACTAAATTCACCGCTGCTGATGACATGATCAAAAAATTCGGCAGCATGGACGCCAAAGGCGGCGGTCATCACCTGATCGATGCCCCCCGCCTCTTGGATCAGCTCGCCAAGGAATTGTTCGCGAATTGGGTATCCGCCTGCCACTTGTCGAACCAAATGGGCTTGGAGTTCGGATTGGGTCCAGCGCCGTGCTAGGGAGAGGGCATCGCCTCGGTACAGTCCCATGGCAATGAGGTCTTGAACCAGAGCCGTAGGTTCTTGAGGCATGGTGGACAGAAAAGATTCGTGATCGGGGCAATAGGTAGCAGGATGCACATTGCCGCAGTGGCACGACGTTGAAACCATGAGAACTTCCTGAATTTATTGAGGAAATATTAGGGAGTTCACTGGAGCTGAATTGTAGCGAATTTTGCTTTTTAGGACGTTCCCGCCGGTTCGTTGGTTTGGTCGATGGCGAAGGGCAAGGAGAAATAGAAGGTGCTGCCGCGACCTAGGACACTTTCGACCCAGATTCTACCGCCATGGTGCTCAATAATTTGTTGGCAGATGGATAGCCCTAATCCGGTGCCCTTAGGTTTGTTCGTCAGGGTGGAACCCACTTGCTTGAACTTGTCAAAAACCTTGGCGCAGTCTTCGGGGGCAATTCCAACACCCGTATCCCGGACATAGACGATCGCCTGCTCCGGCTCCACGACGATGCCGCAGGTAATACTACCTTGGGGGGTGAACTTGACGGCGTTGGAAATTAGGTTGATCACGACTTGGATCAGGCGATCGCGATCGCCCATCAGGGGGGGCAGGGGCTCGGCCGCGGGGCAGTGCAGGGCCAGTCCGGAGCGTTCAAACAGGGACATGGTGGCGATTGTGGCCCGCTCGATCACATGGGCTAGGTCAAGGGGCTCCCGCTGCCACTCGGTTTTGCCAGCTTCCATTTTGGCAATGTCAAGGAGATCGTTAATCAACGACGTCAGCCGCTCGGCCTCCGCCACAATGATGCCAAGATTGTTCCGGATGCGACCACAGGCTCGTTTGAGCTTGGGTTCGCTGCTTACCGTGAGATGACTAAAGACGTCTGCTTCTAGCTTTTCTTCAATCATGACCGTGAAGCCCAGAATCGACGTCAGGGGGGTGCGCAGTTCATGGGATACAGTGGCGATGAAGTCGGTTTTCATCTGGCTAATTTCGTGCTCGGTGGTGACGTCGCGCACCAAGATCACCACCCCCATGGGTTCCAGTTGTTTGTGGCGGTCGAGGGTGTAAATGGTGTTGGCGATCGCCCGACCAAGGCGTCCTTGGCACAGGGGCACTTCTTGGATGGCATTTTGTTGGGGGTGTTGGCGCACGTCCTCAACTAGGGAGCGCAGGGGCTCTAGGGGCAAATCATGAAGGGGTACTCCCAGGGAAAAGCCCGCCGTAGACAAACCGAATAGCTCCTCAAATGCGGGGTTGCAGTGGAGTACGCAATTTTCGTTATCGACCACCAACAGACCATCGGCCAAGTGGTTGAGAATGGCATTGAGGGCTAGGGATTCTTCAAGGGAGGACTGGAGCGATTGGGTTGCCAGATGTTGTTCAGTGACATCCGTGATGGTGCCATAGAGCACCGGATGCCCTTCGTACATGGCAGAGCAGCCCCGCTCGTGCACCCATTTCACCACGCCTTGGGCGGTAATGATGCGGTACTCCACCTCAAAGCTGCTTTTTCGACCTAGGGCACTGTTGATGGACTGAGTGACGTCCGCTTGATCCTCAGGGTGAATCACACTAGCGAAGGAGCGATGACGGTTGCTAATGAAGTCAGAGGCGGGGTAGCCGGTCAGCTCTTGGGTGAATTGGCTCATAAATTCCATGGTCCAGTCGGCATCATGCAGGCAGCGATATACTACCCCGGGGACGTTGGCAACCATGGACTGAAGCTGCCCTTGGCTCTGCTGCAGTTTGATGAGGGTCAAAATTTGTTGCCAGCGCAGATAGGTGGATAGGGCCAATAGAAACGCCAGCATCAGGGCTAAACCGTTAAGGGGATATACCGCCTCTTCGATCTCCCGCGCCTCGACGACAAGGGCCACAGTCCAGTCAGCAGAGGCTAATTTTTGGTATGCCACGTACTGGGGTGACCGGTCAGGGTGCTCTAGCCGCCGCACGCCGCTTTGACCGACGTTTGAGATCATATCTTGGGCGATCGCGGCCCAACTGGGATTGGGGTGCTCCGTGAGGGGGGGGAGCCCCTGTTCTTCATAGCTGCGTTGCTCTGGTTGGGGATGGAATATCACTTGCCCCCGACGATTGAGCACCAGTCCATAGGTTGCTGCAGTGTTGAGGGAGTTAAAGAGTTTGACTATTTCATCCTGGGATAGGGAGCCAGCTAGCACACCCTGGGGGGAGCGGCTAGCACCGGGGAAGATCGGGGCGCTAACGTTAATGAGGATTTTGCCAGTGGAGCGGCTGCGGAAGGGGCTGCTGATATAGGACTCCCCAGCGATCGCCCGCTGGAAATATACCCGATCCCGAATATTTTTCTGAGCCACAAAGCCGGTCCGGGAAGTGGCGTATTCTCCCGCGGGTTGGCCAGCAAAACAGGGCGTAGGGGCTGCCTAGGGGTTTGTCTTGCAGGTGGCGTAGGGCGGTGGCGGCTGGCG
>JAAUUH010000081.1 GCA_012031145.1 Oscillatoriales cyanobacterium SM2_2_1
TGAGGGCATGGCGCAGTTCTGGGGATTGGTCAGTCAGCAGTCGATTGGCTACGTAGGGATAGCTACGGATAAAACCTTGAAATTTCTGTCAACGCCTAGGGCAATACCTTCGAGGGTGACGAGGGATCGGATGATCAAGGCATAGTAGGCTGGCACCCGAAAGGGGTAGTCATACATTATTTGGGAAAGTTGATCGGTCATGTCCTTGAAGTCCATCTCGGTGAGGCTTCTGCCGGGCGGCGGGTTGAACACCATGGCAAGGGCGGGAATGATCCCATTGAAGTCGACATCGTCGCTGAGAAAACCCAAGCGCACATAGTCACGGGAAAGGGCATCAAAGTCGCGATTGACCAAGTGCACGATCGCCTCAATCAGACCATACCGCTGCTCTGCGGAGACTTCGCTCATCATGCCAAAGTCGAGATAGGCTAGTTTGCCATCGGGCATCACCAGCAGGTTTCCGGGGTGGGGGTCGGCATGGAAGAACCCGTAGTCTAAGAGTTGTTGCAAAGAGCACTGCACGCCAACTTCAATGATGTGGCGACTATCAAACCCAGCGGATTTGACAGCGGCAATGTCGGTGAGCTTGATGCCGTCAATCCACTCCATGGTGAGGACGCGACGGGCGGTATATTGCCAGTAAATGCGCGGGACATGGATTTCGGGGAGTTGACCGTAGTATTCGGCGAAGCGCTCGGCGTTGCGACCTTCGGAGGTGTAATCCATCTCCTCAAAAATGCGGGTGGCAAACTCGTCCATAATGCCCGTCAAGTCGCTCCGAATAAAGCGAAAGGTACGCATTAGTAAACGGGCAAGACCACGCAGGAGGTACATATCTAGGGCGATGCCAGCCACAATATCGGGACGCTGGACTTTGATGGCGACACGTTCGCCAGTGTGGAGTTTGCCTTTGTAGACTTGACCGAGGGAAGCAGCAGCGATGGGGCGATCAGAGATTTCGGCATAGATTTCCCTAGGATTGGCACCAAGCTCTTCGCGAATAAACCGAAAGGCGATCGCGTTGTCAAAGGCGGGCAACTGATCCTGAAGGTGGGACAACTCATCCATATAAATGGGCGGCAGAATGTCTGGGCGGGTGGAGAGAGCCTGTCCGATTTTGATGAAGGCGGGGCCGAGGCGGGTCAATAGTTCTCGAAGCTGGCTGGCCCGTTGCAGGGTGCGATTTTTCTGGGTCTGGCGATCCCACCACAGCCCTAGTCCAAACCCGAGTAGGGGCACAAAAATTCCCAAAAACCGCCACCACACTTGGAGGAAGCGAAAGCGATAGTAGCGGGCGATCGCTGCGGGGTCATAGCGATCTACGGGAAAAGAAGTCATGGCACTATTTCAAAACTTATTATTATTTTAATGAATTCCCCAACTCCATCCCTATCCCCGGGGGACTATTCCGGCTCTAGGGAGTACCCAAGGTCGTTGAGCAGATAGGGACTAGAGCGCCATTTGGGCTCAACTTTAACAAAGAGCTCGAGGTAGACTTTGCCCATAATCAGCTTTTGCATTTGCTCTCGGGCCCCGGTGCCGATGGTTTTGAGCATCTGCCCATTTTTGCCGATGATGATGCCTTTTTGGGATGAACGCTCAACATTAATGCTGGCCATAACTCGAGTGTGTTTAGCAGTTTCTTCGACCAAATCGATGGCGACGGCGACGGAGTGGGGCACTTCTTCGCGGGTGAGGTGGAGGATTTGCTCTCGGATTAACTCGGCCATAATGAATCGCTCGGGCTGGTCGGTAACCAGGTCGGGGGGGTAGTAGTAGGGGCCGGGGGGGAGGCGATCGCCCATGACCTGTTGCAGTTCCATAACTCCGGTACCGGCTAGGGCGGAGCAGCTCAGCAGCGGCCAGTGATTCGCTTGCGCCAATGCGCCGTAGGTGTCCGAAGGTGGGTGCAGATCGGTTTTATTAACGGCGATTAGGGTGGGAACCTGAGCTTGGGTCAATAGCTCGGCGACAAACTGATCGCCCCTGCCGAGAGGTTCGGTGCCATCGACGACGAAAACTACTAAATCAACGGATTCCATAGCTGCGATCGCACTTTTGACCAGCACTTCTCCGAGGAGATGGTGGGGCTTGTGGATCCCGGGGGTATCGACCAAAATCACCTGAAAGGTCGGTAGGGTGAGAATACCGCGCAGCCGGTTGCGGGTGGTTTGGGCAACGGGGGAGGTGATGGCAATTTTCTGGCCAACGAGGGCATTGAGGAGCGTGGATTTCCCCACATTGGGTCTGCCGATCAGGGCCACAAAACCGGAACGGAAGTTCTCGGGTGGGGCGGGAATAACAGGAATGGGGTCGGTCATGGAGATTAGGACTAAAAGAGCTGGGCAGTGCCGGTGCTGGGATCAAATTGCCATCGTTGTTGGTAGTCGGTGAGTCCGTAAAGGTTAAAGGTGAGCGTCGGAGCATCATCCCCCGCGGCAATGCTGTGGATGGCATTGGGATAAAAGCCGATCATGTCGCCCGCCCGCAGGGGGTAATCCCCAGCGGGGGCGACCGCATCGGAATCGGGCGCAACCCTTCGCCACAGGTGATTGACCTCCGTGCCCACGACCTGGGCTACGAGTCCCCAAGTGGCATGGTTGTGAACTGGCGATCGCCCATTAGCGGCCCAGGCCACCCGCTGCACGGTTATGGGATAGTTGGGTTCATCATAGAGGGTCTGCACCGCCCAGCCGAGATCGGCATCAGGCGTCAAGTCCGGCCACTGCAACCATGGTGACGTATGCAGTAAGTGGGCTACCCGCGGGAAAAGCTGGGGCAAGAGGTCTTGGGGGTGGGGAGACTGCTCTAGGAGTGCATCGAGATCGGTCAAAAAATGGTACAGGCGATAGGGGGAGGGAAGGAATGGGAACTTCCTCGGGGACAGAGCTTGGCAGATTCCAGCGTCATCGACCAACCAATCCATTATTTGCTCAGTCCCTGAACACAGGTATAAATGATATCGCCAACGGTATAGCCTTTCTCGGCTGAAATCCAGGGCGCTGGTAGGGGGGCACAGGGCTTGAGATCGTTTTGGGTGGTGGCAATAATCTTAGGGAGAGTGCTACAGGCGATCGCCAATAGTCCACTTTTCAACTCCTCGGCGACAATCAGCACTAGGGTGACACTCTTCTGGGCTGGACAAGCCTTGTTGCCCAGCATCACCGATACGGAATGCTGACGATATTCCACCGTGGTGCGGTTGTCCTGACGGGTGACCTCCGCATCTAGGAGTACTTCGCGGACCAATCCCATGGGGATGGCAAGGTGAAGGGGCAGGGAATCAACCAAAAGAAATTTTTCGGTGGCGATCGGCGGCGGCACAAACAGACGGAACGGTTCTGGCATAGGACGCACGTATCTAAAGCCTGTAGCGTTATTTTCGCACCAATTGGCTTCCTGAGGTTAAAGAACCCTTAACAATTCTAAAAGCGGGCGATCGCACTGGCTACAATGGCGGGTGCAATAGGTTTGAGACACACAATGTTTGCGTTAGAGACTTTTCCATGGCTCACCTTTGTCATTCTTTTCCCCATTGCGGCGGCGCTGTTAGTGCCCTTTGTGCCGGATAAGGGCGATGGCCGCCGCCTGCGGTGGTATGCCTTGGTGATCGGCTTGCTCGATTTCATTGTTCTGGTCTACGGATTTTACGCCAATTATGACTTTGCTTCCGCCGAGCTGCAACTGGTGGAAAAATATAGCTGGATTCCGCAGCTGGGGCTGAACTGGTCGGTTGGGGCTGATGGCATTTCTATGCCCTTGATTCTAATGACTGCCTTTATTACGACCTTGGCCATATTGGCATCGTGGCCAGTGTCACTGAAGCCCCGGCTGTTCTACTTTTTGTTGCTATCGATGTACGGTGGGCAGATTGCAGTTTTTGCTGTGCAAGACATGCTGCTGTTTTTCCTTACTTGGGAGTTGGAACTTATTCCCGTCTACCTGTTGCTATCCATTTGGGGTGGCTACAAACGCCAGTACGCGGCAACAAAGTTTATTCTTTACACTGCCGGGGGATCATTGTTCATCCTAGTGGCTGGACTGGCAATGGCATTCTACGGTGGGGTAACCACCTTCGACATGCGGGAACTGGCGGCGAAGGACTATGCCCTGACGTTCCAGCTTTTAGCCTATGGCGGCTTTCTGATCGCCTACGGAGTGAAATTGCCGATTTTCCCCCTTCATACATGGCTTCCCGATGCCCACGGCGAGGCCACGGCTCCGGTGCACATGCTGTTGGCGGGCATTTTGCTTAAGATGGGGGGCTACGCCCTACTGCGGATGAATGTTGGGATGCTCCCCGATGCCCACATTGCCTTCGCGCCATTTTTGGTAATTTTGGGGGTGGTGAATATCATCTACGCGGCCCTCACTTCCTTTGCCCAACGCAGCCTCAAACGCAAAATTGCCTATTCTTCAATTTCCCACATGGGGTTTGTGTTAATTGGGCTGGCTTCGTTTACAGAGTTGGGTATGAGTGGGGCGATGCTGCAAATGATTTCCCACGGACTCATTGGAGCTAGTCTATTCTTCTTGGTAGGGGCCACCTATGACCGCACTCACACCTTGATTTTGGACGAGATGGGTGGGGTAGGGAAACAGATGCCCAAGATCTTTGCCATGTTTACGACCTGCTCCTTGGCATCCCTAGCTTTGCCGGGAATGAGCGGTTTTGTGGCGGAGGTGATGGTGTTTGTGGGTTTTGCTACCAGTGAAGCCTATGGCACCACCTTTCGGGTGGTGATGGTGCTCTTAGCGGCAGTGGGGGTGATTCTAACGCCGATTTACCTCCTGTCTATGCTGCGAGAAATATTTTTTGGGCAGGAGAATCAAGAACTAACCAGTCATCAGGACTTGGTGGATGCCGAACCAAGGGAGGTGTTTATCATTGCCTGTCTGCTGGTGCCGATTATTGGCATTGGACTCTATCCCAAGCTGGTGACCCAAATCTATGACCGCACCACTTCCCAAGTTGTGATGCTGCTGCGATCGCATGCCACCATCCCAACGGCTCTGCTATCTGCCCCTTCGTTGCCGGATTAGGACTGGGAACGAACTGGGTTTGAATTGACAAATTTGACAACCAGGAAAATTTCGTCATAATTCCAGCAATGAAGCGGTGCGTTCCCCTAATAGTTCTACTTTTGATAGCGGCCTGTGCAGCACCGGAGGAGGTACCTTCACCTAGCCCAACGCCAGAAGTGGAGGTGCCTGCACCGGCGCCCTTGGATACTTTGGCGCGCGTGCGGGCGCGGGAACGTCTGATCTGCGGCGTGTCGGATGGTTTGCCCGGTTTTAATATGCAGGACGGTGATCGCTGGCAAGGTTTTTATGTAGATTTTTGTCGGGCGATCGCCGCCGCAGTGCTGGGAAATCCCGAAGCAGTGCAGTTTCGGGTTGTTTCGCCCGCAGAGCGATTCGCAGCGATCCAAAAAAATGATGTGGACATACTGTTGCTTCACACGCCCCATACCCTGACACGGGACGCCATTCCTGCTATTGGTTTTGGCCCTCCAGTGTTCCACGACCAGCAGGCGATTATGGTGCGTGGGTCTGCCCCGGATCGAGCGTCGCCAGCAAAACCTCCTATGCCTTCGCCGCCGCCCATCCAGCGGCTCTCTGACCTAAATAAACGCCCAATCTGCGTTGAATCAGGGATGAGCACCCGCATCCTGCAGGATTTTTTGGTGCAGGCTCAGGTGAAAGCTGAACTACTCTCTAGTCCTGACTTACCAGAGGTATTTGCCCAGTACAGACTCGGTAAATGTGTGGCGGTTTCAGCCGATCTATCCCAGCTTTTAGCATGGCGCAGCCGCTTGCCCCGGCGGCAGGAGCATCGCCTTTTACCAGAGCGCCTCAGTTGGGAGCCCCTTAGTCCCGTGATCAACAGTGGTGATGATCGCTGGCGCAACATTGTCACTTGGGTGATATTCAGCACGATTCATGCCGAGGAGTTGGGCATCACTCGGCAGAACTATGCCACCGTTCGCAGCCGTCCTGATCCTCAAGTGGCAAGGTTTTTGGGGATCCAAGAGTCCTTGGGGATTGAGCTCGGGTTGGATCCGGATTGGACAACCCAAATCATGAGAAGTGTGGGGAACTATGGAGAGATTTTTGATCGCAATCTGTCTCCCCTTGGCATTCCACGGGCAGAGAATCGATTGCGACGAGACGGGGGGCGGGTGGAATCGATGCCCTTCCGTTAGGAAAGGTAGCCATGTTCTCGGAGGAAACCGGGGCTACAGGAAGTGGGTGCAATGGGAGAGAGGAGTTTCTCGACATACTTAGCAACCTGATCGATTTCGAGGTTGATCACTGCTCCATGGGTCAAGCTAGCAAAGTTTGTATGGATGTAGGTGTGTGGGATCATGGCTACGCCAAAGTGATCTTCTTGCTGCCATGCGATGGTCAGGCTGACCCCATTAGCAGCGATGCTACCCTTCTCCACGAGGTACCGCTGAATAGAGGGGGGGACAGTGAAGGTCAACTCCCAAGCTTGGTCACGAAAGTGCTGCTGGCTGAGATGCCCGATCGCATCCACATGCCCGGACACCAAGTGCCCCCCTAGGCGATCGCCCAACTTGAGTGCCAGCTCTAGGTTCACGGCCCGCTGATGGCGCACACCCAGATTGGTGCGACTCAAAGTTTCGGGGGATAGGTCAGCGACAAAGCCATCACTCCAAAGCTCGGCAGCAGTTAGGCAGATCCCATTGACGGCGATACTGTCGCCCAGCTTAAGTTCGGGGCGCAGGTCGGGACAGGCAATATTAATCTGGGTAGGGGCGATCGCCCGAATTTGACCTACCGCTTGAATCAGACCCGTAAACATGCTGTAACCATAAGTAACGCAACTTACCCAGAGTGTTGGGTATGATAACGGTTATTCTAAAACACTGCCTATGTCTGCTGCGACTTCCGATGCCTGTCTCTTGGCCTCCTGGCTAGTAGGAGACTTCAGCAATTGGGATCAGGCGATCGCCAATCCGCCCTTTTTTGCCCATGTGCGCGTCTGCATTCGTCCGTTGCTAGTGCCTCTGTCTCCAGAGGGAATCTGGCTCTACTCAGAACAGTCCTATGACTACGAGTTGCAGCACCCCTATCGCACAGCGGTGTTACAGATTGTTGCGGCGGGCGATCACCTTGTGATCCACAACCACCGCCTGCACCAGGCTGAATCCTATTTCGGTGCGGCACGGGAGCGATCGCGCTTGGCGTCCCTGATCCCTGAGCAGGTGCACTTTTTGGCGGGCTGCGACCAGCTGGTGAGCCGTACTCCCTCCGGCAGCTTTCGGGGTGCGGTAGAGCCGGGTAAGAAGTGCTGTGTAGTGCGCAATGGCCGGCAGACCTATCTTGCTAGCGAGTTTGAAATCTGGAGCGATCGCTTTCATAGCTTAGACCGAGGCTATGACCCCAATACGAACGAGCGAGTTTGGGGATCGGTCGCGGGAGCCTTTGAGTTCAGCAAAAAGGTCAGTTTTGCCCATGAACTCAAGGACTTAGTCTCGTTATAATATCCACTGCCATGCATCCAGTGACTGGTTCACTTGTTGTATCAACTGAGTTCATCAAAACCATTTGGGGAAATACCATTGAAAGTCCTAGTTGTCGGTAGTGGGGGGCGAGAACATGCGATCGCCTGGCGATTGTTGCAATCTGCAGCAGTGACCCAGGTTTTTTGCATTCCCGGTAACGGTGGCACGGCCACCCTACCCAACTGCCGGAATGTTTCCCTCTCGGTAGATGACTTTGAGGGCATCCTCCGCTTTGCCCAAGTCCAAGGTGTTGCTTTAACTGTTGTTGGGCATGAGCTACCCCTTGCCCTTGGGATTGTCGATTTTTTCCTGGCTGCCAACGCCCCCATTTTTGGGCCCACCCGCGCCGGTGCTCAAATAGAGTCCAGCAAATCCTGGGCTAAGGAATTGATGCACCAAGCTGGCATTCCCACGGCCATGAGCGCCGTGTTCACTGATTTGAACGCTGCCCTGACTTACCTGGGCGATCGGACACTCCCCATCGTTATCAAAGCCGATGGCCTAGCGGGCGGTAAAGGAGTCACCATTGCCCACACCCAGGACGAAGCCCAAGCTACCCTGATTCAGCTCTTTGGCGGAGCCCTTGGTGATGCTGGCTCCACGGTTGTCATTGAAGAATTTTTAGCTGGGCAGGAGCTCTCGATTCTCGCGGTCACCGACGGCCAGACCATCCGCCCTTTGCTTCCCGCCCAAGATCACAAACGACTTGAAGACGGTGACCGGGGGCCCAACACGGGTGGCATGGGGGCCTATGCTCCTAGTCCTTTGCTGACCGACAGCCTGATGATTCGGATTGAACAGGAGATCCTGCAACCCGCGATCGCCACCCTGCGGCAACGGGGCATTGACTACCGGGGCTGTCTCTATGCCGGACTGATGATCACCTCCGATGGCACTCCCTACGTAATCGAGTTTAACTGTCGCTTTGGTGACCCAGAAACCCAAACCATCCTGCCCCTACTGGATACTCCCCTAGAGCAAATCCTGCTCGCCTGCACTGAGCAGCGCCTTGAGTCCTTGGGTGCCCTGAAGTGGTTACCCCAATGTTCTGTCTGTGTGGTTGCGGCTGCCCAGGGCTATCCTCAAAAGGTGGAGACCGGACACTTTATTACTGGCATTGGTAAAGCCACTGAGCAGGGTGGACTCGTCTTCCATGCCGGTACTAAACTCAAAAACAACAGCCTCGTTACCCATGGGGGGCGGGTGCTTGGCATCACTTGTCTTGCGCCAACTCATAAAGAGGCGATCACTCGCGCCTACCATGCCCTCGATAACATCTACTACGAAGGAATGATCTTTCGTAAAGATATTGGACATCGTGCCCTAGCCCCTAGCACACCAGAAACGACGGCTCTGAACTCAGACCCAACGCCTGAAGATATTGGGGCACAATCTGCTCTAGAGTAAACCGCTCCTCAAAATAGCGCCGCGCATTTTGTCCCAAAGCCTCACGCAATTGCTGATCTTGGAACAGGGTCAGCACGTACTCTGCCATACCCGCCGCATCACCATTATCAAAGCAAGCGCCACAGTTCCCTTCCCGAATCAACTGTCGCAGATAGGAGTGGGGTGGGCAGATTGCCACTATGGGACGCCCCACGGCCAGCATGCCATAGACCTTCGATGGCGCAATTACCCCCTCTACGTTGGGACGCATGCTGACTACCGAAATATCTGCCGCTGCCAAGGAAAACGGCAGCACTTCCTGCTCTTGGTAGGGCAGTCGCACCGCATTCACCAATTTCCGGTTGATAATCGCCGACTCCACCACCCGACAGCCCACTCCATCGCCGATAAACGAAAACAGAACTTGGGGATGGGCTTGCAGCAACTGAGCGCAGGCAATCAGGGTATCCTCATCGTGGCATCGTCCTAAATTTCCAGAGTACATGACTACAAAGCGATCGCCCCACCCCTGTTGCTGAACAAACCAGTTCTTCTGCTTCGGCAAGGGCTGCAGCAGGTCAGGATTAGCCCAACTAGAAATGACATAGATTTTGTCTTTCAAGGAGGGATCCCGACTGATCAGTAGATCCCGCATCGGCTCACTGAGCACAATTAAGGACTGGGCCCGTTGCCACACTTTGCGATTCACAAAATGCCACAGCCGTACAAGGGCATGGTGTTCCTGCACGACCTTAAGGCGCACAGCTACATCGGGGTAAACATCGTAAACAATACAACTGTAGGTCTGCCCCCAAAACTTATGGTAAAACCAGCCCAAAACCCCCAAAAAAGGCGGTGCGGAAGTGATAACCAAATGCTGTCCTCGAAGGGCTGGATGGCGAAATTTTACTAGACCCCGCAACACAAATAGCAAACTGGTGAGTAACTTACTCCGAATCCGCTTAGAAATCAGCCGCGTTGCTCCAGTGCGACGGATCATTAAATTCCCCTGCTCCTCCTGCCGCGGCACTGAGCCCCTGCGAAAGGCATAGCCGGGCATTCCAGTAAAGACAGCTACCTCAAAACCAGACTCCGCCAGACTAACAGACAGCTCATAGATAAACTGTCCCGTCGCCGCAAAATCTGGAGGAAAAAACTGGGTGATGATACTGATCTTTTTGGGCGAATTTCCACGATTTTGAGACTCCAAGTTCTAAAAACCCCCGGTTTTCAACAGATAATCAAATCAGGCGACGTTTCTTTAGGGTACTGCTCATCTGAGACATCGTCCACTTACAGACGCCGCTCAGCTCGTAGCAACTGTCGATAGGAGAAGCACCCTGCCCCCAACGAAACCACCACAAAGGATAGAACAAAAATCAAGTGCTGCCCCAGTTGCCAATCCGTTGACAATGGGCGGACACGAGAAAGACTAGCCATTGCCTCATTCATATGGAAGATTGGATTCACCTCTGCCAAACGGCGGAGTCCTTGGGGTAAATACTCCGGCGGGAAAAAAGCACCACCCAGTAACAGCATGGGCACACCTACCGAAGCCACTAGGGCATTTACATCCTCAGCACAGCGAGCGAAGCGGGTACCCACAAAAAATCCAGATGCCACATAAGCAGAAATACTTAAAAAAATAACTGCCAGTCCAGCCAGTAAGTCCCCTTCATAGCGAACCCCCCAGAACGATGCCATGGCATAAATCAGCGCCGTTTGTCCCAGTCCGATACAGCCATAGGCCAACAATATGCCCAGGAAATAGGACACGCCGCTCAGGGGAGATAGCAATAGCCGCCGGATTGTCTGTTGCTCTCGCTCTGTCACTAGGCTGGAGACCGTGCCGCCAAAACAGCTAAAAAACAAGGCCGATCCCACTAGCGTGGCGGGCGTGGCGATCGCAAATGCCCTTGCTGAGGGTAAACTGCCTGCCTCACTCAAAATTAGACCATTAAGCAGCAACATAGAACTGGGAAACACCATCCAAAGTAAGAGGGTGCGCTGCGATCGCAGCAATTCCAGCAGCAATCGGACACAAACCGCAAACACCTCGCGACTAACATCCATGGTCATACCGTAGGCAGCAAATTCCTGTGAAAGGTTGACGCACGTGGGGATGGTACCAGTTCCGAAAACTGGGACGCTGCAACCAA
Source organism: Oscillatoriales cyanobacterium SM2_2_1 (assembly GCA_012031145.1). Lineage (GTDB taxonomy): Bacteria > Cyanobacteriota > Cyanobacteriia > Pseudanabaenales > Pseudanabaenaceae > UBA999. The sequence continues at coordinate 11,078 of JAAUUH010000081.1, forward strand.
GGATGGGTCACCCAACTGCCCCCCCGCAGCACGTAATGAGCTTGGTCAAAGTAGGACTGAGAGTATCCAGAATAGGGAAACGGCACAAATCCCGGGTAGGCCGCAAACGCGCTCCTTGTCCACTGCCAGACCGTCCCCAATAGCTCGGGTAGCCATAAACTTGCCCATTCCCACTCCGTCTCTGATGGTAGTGATTTACCGCAAAAGCGTGCATAGGCTGTTGCTTCATACCAGCTCACGCCCACTACGGGATGATCGGGATCCGTGAATACTTCCCAATATTGAGGCTGCCTAATGTTCTGCTCGCAGCGCCACTGCCATCCTGCCTCACTCCACCAGCAGGGCTCAGTGTAACCGCCTGCCGCCATAAATTCCCCATATTGCGATCGCCCTACTACGCCAGCCTCGATCCAAAATCCCTGGGGCACCGCTGCCGAAAAAGCCATCTGCTCATTGTCCAATACCCACAGGTTCATTGAGGCTTTTGCTCCCTGCATAAACATTCCGGGCGGAATCCAGCGCTCCGCTCTATCCTTGGAACCCCTAGCTGGTGCGGTAATCATACGGGACCGTGTAGACTGCCACAGAAATGCGATCGTCTCTTGATGCTGACACTCGTGGTGAAAGAGCCATACCCACATCTGTTGCTGCGATCGCCATTCATGGGGCTCAAGATTCTGCAAAATATGCACTACCTTATCGTGTCCATCCCACAAAAAATGCTCTAGTTCGCTCGGCGTTAGTGCTAACCCTCGTTCCGACTTGGGTAGTCCATCAGATGCAAAGAGGCGATGCTGCGCTGCCGAAAGGCACAAATATCCCCCAAGATGCTGCAAAATCCAAAGAGTCTCGGTAAAAGCAATGTGTCCAATATGCCAGGCTATGGGACTAAACTCAGGGTGGGGCTGCTCGAATAGCACCTCACCTCCTTCCACTAACATTTGTGTCCATAGCATCCCGGTCTTGCGACGGCACTGGACATAAACAGGCAGAAACTCAGCCACATTAAAGAACATAGACTTCCGGTGGATGGGAGCGAGCAAACTCTACCACTGAACCCTCGGTAAAGCTGTTCCATCGCCAATCCGTAAAAATTCGCTCCGAAGCTACAATCACCCCTTGCCGGGACTCATCCCAAAGCCAATAGAGGGAGGGGGCCGGACTCAAGGAAGCACAGCGGGAGGCAATCAGGCGGTCACCATCGCTGATGATGACATTCAAAGAAACCGAAACTCCATAACTCTTGGCCAAATCCAGCACTTGCCTCAGTGTCGCCACCAGTGACTTCATGACACAGGGGACGGCCATCAACGCTAAATTGTGTAAAACCAGTGCGAACAGATGCTCGGAATCTGTCATGCCCTGAATAAACTGATAGTACTCATCCTCCAGAATCGCTCGCAGTGGGCGATAAAGCGTGTGTCGAAACCTCTCAATGAATCCATTGTGGACAAACAAAAAACGCTCGTAGGCATAGGGCTGACAGTTACTTAAGTCCACCGCAAGACCCGGTGTCGCACTGCGGACATTCGCTAAAAAACAGGATGCTTGAATGTATCGTGCTAAATGGGGAAGGTTGACATCATTCCAAATTGGCAAGGTATTGCGGTACAAGTAGGGATGTGCCTGTTCATGGCTATGTTGGTACCAACCGATACCAAAGCCATCGGCATTCAGAAGACCTGCTGTCATTTCCATGGGCTGATACCCTTGAACTACTAGAGAATGCTCAGGCAGTATTAGTAAGGTCTCTAGCGTTTCAACATTCCCTAAATAGGCTAATAAACGACACATTAAGGCGACAAACTAAGAGGTAAGAGCTTTTAGTATAAGAGCTTTCCCGGGAGCTTGATGAGGTCCCTTGTCCTCAGCAGTAGGATCATAAGGAACGGAGGAGAGAAAAGAAGAAAGCCCCCTGCAGATGCAGGGGGCCCAAAATCAATCAGAAATCAATCTTCAGCCCAGAATTAACCGTTGATAGAAGGAGCTTCCACAGCAGCCAAATCCAAGGGGAAGTTGTGGGCATTACGCTCATGCATCACTTCCATA
>JAAUUH010000082.1 GCA_012031145.1 Oscillatoriales cyanobacterium SM2_2_1
GGGCTTAGTTCCAGTACCTCATCAATAGCTTGGCGAAACCGGGGCAATCGCCCCACGGGGACTCTACGTAACTGTCCGAAATAATCCTGAGAGCATTCCAACTCATATTCTGTCCCGCGCCATAGCCATCCCAGCCGCACCTGTGCCGTCGTCGAAAGGGCAATCTTAGCCTCCTCGGCCCGGGTCAGCAGATGCCGCCATTCTCCATGGCTAAGATGCGATCGCGCTAACCCCAACTGCCCCAACCAATCATTGGCTAACCACTGATCCAGATCCACCCCACCCAAGTAGGCATCGGTCTTGGCGATCACCTCAGCACAAAATTCCCCGTCCCCCGCCACCAGTGCCGCTGTCCGCACCAAGCTCAGATCCAGTGTCCCACCGCCAAAATCGACCACCAAAACCAGCGCTTGGGGGCGGGTCACAGCATAGGACAGGGCCGCTGCCGTAGATTCATCGAGCACCTGCATGGGCGGCAACCCGCAACTGTTGGCCCATTGCCGAATCCAGCGCAAATAGGGCGCAAAGGCTCCCACCGGAGCTGTGAAGACCACTTGACTCGGCTGCCACGGCAGCAGGTACTGCCACAACTGCCCCAAAAAAAGCCCGGCGATCGCCTCCGCATCATAGGTCATCCCATCGACCACCCGCGCCGGGGCGCGAAAATCCGCCACCAAATCCCGCTTAAACTCCCGAAACAGCCGTGTCCCATCTCCATAAGTACGGGCTGCCTCTCCGATCAGGATCTGCTGCTGGGGCAAAATCGCCACAACCGATGGAATTACTGTTGCTTGGGCTAAAGTGCGGGAAATTTGGGGCAAAGTCACCGTATGGGCCGGCGATCGCCCCGAATCGAGCAACGCCACCACCGTATTACTGGTGCCAAAATCTATCGCCACAACCGTCATTACCTAGGGTTCCCGCCTCCAGATAGATTTACATTTGTTTACATTGCCAACCAAGATCAACATATCACAACCCCAAAACGCTGACCTAAAACTATGACCACCAACAAAATCAATCTTGAGCAGATTAACGTCAATCCCAGTGGCGACGGCACCTTCGGCTTCAGCAACTTTGCCGAAATTTGGAATGGGCGCATGGCCATGATCGGCTTTGTCGCTGGATTAGCCAATGAGGTGATCACCGGTAAGGGCATTTTGGCGCAGGTGGGCATTACGGGGGGCAGGGGGGCTCTTGGTAGGGCTATTTCTGACTGGGTTCACAGCCGCCGCGATGATTGGCTACTACGCCATCAAATCCAGCAAAACCGAAGTAATTGTCGATAACGAGCCAATGCTCTAGGGTCATTTTTTGATTTTCGCTTACGGAATCGGGCTACAGGTGCTGCCTCAGCCCCCTTCCACAGAATATTTCCTAATTGCGGTAGCTTAACGCCACCTAAAATTTAGCCGTGCTCCCGGGGCATCATCAATGTGCTTTCGGGAGCTTTTGACCTGGGAGGGAGCTTCATACTTCTTAAGATTTTCTGAATAGTCTCACATCGGTTCCTGTCGCCCAATATCGCTTCCCGCCATTCCCCATGGGCACAGAATAGGTTCACGTCGCGTCGCACCATCTGTAAAATTGGAAGACCTCAGAGTTTCCCCTTCCGTTGCTATCTGAGGCATTACGGAGCTCCCATGAAAAAAAATCAGCGATCGCAGCCGTCATCCAGTAAGCCCCCGGGCGATAAAGGTTCTCTCCAGCCGATTCCGCCTAACCCCCCTGCTAAGGAACCCCAAAAGCTACAACTCGTGCGCCTCATTAGCCCCACAAAACCCGATGTAGAACCGCTAGGGGCTGAGCTACCGGCTAAGACTGAGTTCACAACATCTCCCAAGATTAAACCCACAAAAGGTTCCATGGGCTCGTCCTCAACCGAGCAGGACTCTCTTTCCTTGGAATCCATTGCCAGTGAGGCAACAAAGGTCTGTTTGCAGCCAATTCCGCCTGTAACGGAGCCGATGCAATATCGAGCAATTGGAGTGGTGCGCGGTGCTTACCATCCCGACCCGGAAAGCTCCGGCAAAAACCTGAACAAAGGTACTCTGATCACGCCCGATGGCGAGGTAATTGACGCAGTTTTACTGGGAAAAATGATCTCGCTGCTAAAAAAGCGCCTCACCTCCGAGCAAGAATATTTGTGGGTGGTTTACCCGCGCACCAATATTGATCGGGAGCCGCCCTTACACGTGCAAATCGTGGGAGTCTGGGCCCCCCACGAACTTGGCAAGCCCGATCAGCCCGCCGACCCCGGTGTGGTGGATGGCTACTTTTCAATACGGGGCGAGGTGGTGGCCCAATCGGTAGAAACCAATCAGGTGACGGTGGTTATTCGTCGCGTGGAAGAAAAATTCAACAAGCAACAGCAAAAAAACGTTCGCACCAATAGCAAGTTCCGCCTGATTTTGTCAGGGCTGCTGCCAGAAAATGCCACCCGCCAGTTTTGGAATTTCAATGTGCAACGGCAGGGACAACAGTTGGTCATTGTCGATGCTGATTTCATTGGTAATGTGGTGCACAAGCCCCGCAAGGGTAAGCATGCCCACGGCAAGCAGCGGAAAAATTTCAATAAGCCCCGGAAAAATTTCGATGAGGATGGCACCGTTAAAATCATGCCCCAAACCTCCGATCGCCCGATTATTAAAAAACCGATGAGAGAGGAGTAAGTACGGTGTGGGCCGTGTGCCGCGCCCAGCGGTCGGCTTCAAGAATATCTTCTAGGCTGGGCTGGTCGATCACCCTGTGGCGCTCACAGGTGCGTTCAATCACTTCGGGGATGCCCAAAAACGGAATCCGCTCGGTTAAAAATAAATCTACGGCTACTTCGTTGGCCGCATTAAGAACTGCGGGCATGGTGCCTCCAGCTCGACCGGCAGCATAGGCCAGTTGCATGCAGGGATATTTGCGGTGGTCGGGTTCCCGGAACGTAAGGGTGGCGCACTGCACCAAATCTAGGGATTTCCATGGCGTCGGCAGGCGATCGGGATAGGAAAGGGCATAGAGCAGGGGCAGACGCATGTCAGGCCAACCCATCTGGGCGAGCACCGACGTGTCTTGCACTTCAACTAGGGAATGAATAATACTTTGGGGATGGATCACAATCTGGATCTGGTCGTAGTCCAACCCAAACAGGAAATGGGCTTCAATCACTTCCAAGCCCTTATTCATCAAGGTGGCCGAGTCAATGGTGATCTTACGTCCCATGCTCCAATTGGGGTGTTTCAGGGCATCGGCGATGGTGACTTGGGCCAGCTCTTCCACGGGGCGATCGCGAAAGGCTCCCCCGGAAGCGGTCAGGATGATTTTGCGTAATCCCCCCGGGGGGACTCCCTGCAGACACTGGAAAATGGCGGAGTGTTCGGAGTCGGCGGGCAAGATCCTCACGCGATGGTGTTTCAGGAGGGGATTAACGACGCAACCGGCGGCAATGAGGGTTTCTTTATTGGCCAGGGCTAAGTCTTTTCCGGCTTTGATCGCGGCGATCGTCGGTAGCAGTCCGGCGCAGCCAACAATCCCCGTTACCACTACTGAGGCATCGCCGTAGGCCGCGACCGTCTCGACACCCTCGGCTCCAGCCAAAAGAATGGGTTGGGGATCTAGTTCTGCGATCGCCTCTTTCAGGGCAGGCAACTTCTCGGCTTGGGCGATCGCCACAATTTCTGGTCGGAACTGGCAAATCTGGGCCGCAAATAGCGTCACATTCCCCCCCCGCTGTCATGCCCACGATCTCAAATTGCTGCGGAAAGGCAGCCACAATATCCAAAGTTTGGGTACCGATGGAGCCAGTGGCTCCGAGGAGTGTGATTCGTTTCACCATCTATTTGCAACAGAACCCTGTAAAAATCATCATAAAAAGTGGATGTCAGAAGACCCCTGACATCCACTTTATGGCACTTTGGCTGCGATCATCCTAACTAGCTAGATATTCTTGCATCCGCGCTTTTCGCTTCCGCAGGAATTCCATTGCTTGGCGTTCCAGTTGGCGCACCTGCTCTCGACTCAGTTCCAGTCGCTTGCTAATGCTGGCCAGGGACATCTCCTGTCCGTCTTCCAGACCGTAGCGCATCACCATCACTTGCCGTTGCTTATCTGGCAACTCCTTCAACAGGTCGGTCAAGCTGTCCCGCAGGGACTCATTAACCGCATAGGTCTCGGGAGAATATCCGGGGTCTTCCAGCAGTTCCGCTAGCTCCGTATCTTGATTGTCGCCAATTTTAAGGTCTAAAGATACGGGCTGGCGCGATAGGGAAAGGCACTCCCGCACCTGCTCAACCTTAATTTCTAGGGCTTGGGCAATCTCAGACACACTGGCAATGCGCCCCAGTTCTTGGGACAATTGCCGCTGGGCTTTCTTGATTTTGTTCAGCTTTTCGGTGATGTGAACCGGTAGCCGAATTGTGCGGGACTGTTGAGCGATCGCCCGTGTGATGGCTTGGCGTATCCACCAGTAGGCATAGGTGGAAAACTTAAACCCCTTCGTCGGATCAAACTTATCCACGGCTCGCTCCAAACCGAGGGTACCCTCCTGCACCAAATCCAATAGTTCCAAGTTCCGCTTTTGGTACTTCTTAGCTACGGACACCACGAGACGAAGGTTAGCTTCGATCATCTTACGCTTGGCGCGATTGCCCTGCTCAATGACGTGATGCAAAGATGTGGTTGAAAGCTTGGCTTGGGCTGCCCACTCATCAAGGGTAGGCAAGCGACTTTGGGATTCTGACAGTTGCTCCTGCACGGCAAAGGCATCCATCATCTGCTGTACCTGCTTGCCGTAGACAATCTCCTCTTCATTGGTTAACAAAGGAATTTTGCCAATTTCATGTAAATAGGTACGCACCATATCTGCAGACAAACCAAGGGGCTTGCTCATAGGCTTGGTGAGAGACTTTTGGGGCGTAGAAGACGACTTTGCCATAGGTTGGATTCACCGAACTCTAGAACTAGAAAACGTTGGACTGGTAAAGCGATACGTAGGTTGTATACGCTCCAATGCTCTAAAAAGATGCGTTTGTATAAGAGAACATGTTTGAGGCAAAGGCTAAAGTTTTGTTAACTTACCCCGGGTTCCTCGAAAATACTCCCTAAGAATGACTTAAAATACAGATTTAACTTTCTAAGGCTTTCCTTGGAGAACCCCATAATATTACAACCTCTGAAAAAAAGTCAAAGATCGGCTTTCACTACCACTTGTAGGGGCTGACTAGGTATTTTTCCCCTGCATCAAAGGGGGGAGGATGACGATGCTATAGGATTCAGAAGATGGGGATGGATTGATACGGACAGCATTCTTTCTCCGGCGATGCCAGGAATTGGGTGCATTCCCGATGGCGAATAAAACCCGGTTGGTGGCAGAGACTATGGCCGAGGGTATTACTTTGCAGTGCCAAAGCAGCGCCAAATTTATGACTTGATTTGTAATTTGAACTGCAATTTGAATTGTAATTTGATATGAGGTGACGCGAGGTGACGAAATCATGACTGATTGGTTCCCCAGAGCAGTTCCTATGACAAACTGGTGTGATTGATTTTTGAGGAGTTGCCTGTGGGATACCCAGTGACCTTGATTCGTGGTGATGGCATCGGGCCAGAAGTGGCCCAAGCAACCCAGACGGTGTTAGATGCAACTGGTATTGCCTTTGAGTGGCAAGTGGTGGATGCCGGGGTGGGGGTCATGGAAACCTACGGCACGCCCCTGCCCGAGCATGTGCTGGATGCCATTCGCCAGACAAAAACAGCGATTAAGGGCCCGATTACAACCCCCGTAGGTTCGGGCTTTCGATCAGTAAATGTGGCAATTCGCAAGGAACTAGACCTCTACGCCAACCTCCGTCCGGCGCGATCGCTGGTGGGGGTCAAGAGTGCCTTTCGGGATGTAGACCTCGTAATTGTGCGGGAAAACACGGAAGATCTCTATGCCGGGATTGAATTTGCCCTCCATACCGATGAGGTGAATCAGGCACGGACGTTCCTCAGTGACCTGTCGGGAAAGAAGATTCGGGGCGATGCGGCGATCGGAGTGAAACCAATCTCGGATTTTGGCAGCCGTCGGATTGCTACCTTTGCCTTTGAATATGCCCGCACCAACCACCGTCGCAAGGTAACTGCGGTGCATAAAGCCAACATCATGAAATTTACTGATGGGCTGTTTTTAGAGGTGGCGCGGGATGTGGCCAAGAACTATCCAGACATTGAGTTTGAGGATCGAATTGTGGACAACATGTGCATGCAGTTGATGCAAAAGCCAGAACTCTACGATGTCCTGGTACTGCCCAATCTCTATGGCGATATTGTTTCCGATCTTTGTGCCGGGATGATTGGTGGGCTAGGAGTTGCTCCGGGGGCTAATTTTGGCACCGATTGTGCCGTATTTGAGGCCATCCATGGCTCGGCTCCCAAGTATGCAGGGCAAAATCGAGTCAATCCCACGGCGTTAATCTTATCGGGAGCGATGCTGTTGCAGCATTTGGGTGAGGCAGAGGCAGCAGCACGGGTGCAAAAAGCCGTAGCTGAGGTGATTGCTGAGGGAATTAGCGTCACCTACGACTTGGTGCCGGCGGGGGGGACGGCCGTAGGTACCCAGGAGATGGCAGTGGCGATCGCCGAGAAGGTGGCGGCTCACTGACATCGAGTTGCCGAGATCACGCTTTAGGTGCGATCGCCGGAACTTGTGATCTTCAGGAGGGTCGTTACAATGCAAGAGACTTAACAGATTGCGAATAACGAACGGAGGGATCGGATGAAACGTCAATGGATGTGGATGCTTGTGTTGACGGGACTGATGCTTTCTAGTGGAGCGATCGCCCAGAACCGCACCCCTAATTTTGGTTTAGGAATGCCCCGGACAGCAGGAACTGGTGGTGCCACCCGCGGCGATGGGCAGAAGGTGATTCTACCTCGGGTCTTAGTTTTGGTGCCTGAGGACGGCGCACGCACGCTTTCCCCTCGACCAGCGCTCTACTGGTATGTGTCGCCCGATGATGTGGATACCCCCTTTGCCATGACATTTTTCCTGCGGGAAAGTCCTGAGCAAACGGCACGTACCCTGTTTCGCACCACTGCCAAGCTTACGGATGCCGGGTTGTATCGCATGACCCTCACTGAGCCCCAGCCAGCCCTAGCGGCCGGTACAGTGCACCGCTGGCAGGTGCGTTGGCAAAGCGGTAACCGGGCTTCCCAGTTTGATGTCAATGCCCTAGTTCGCTACGAGCCAAACCCTGGGGTAGAGCAGTTGGTCAAGTCGTTACCGACTAGGTTGCAACGCGCCCGAGTACTGGTCAAAAATGGCTACTGGTATGACGCCCTTGATGTCTACACGCAGTGGCTGATGGAAAACCCCACGGATTCGGTGGCGCGGGGAGAACGCGATGAGTTGATCAAGCAGGGATTCAGCAGCCACAGCCGCATCAAAGCCGAAGAACTGCCCCTCCTGATCCGGGCACTTAGTGGTTCCATCAACTCCATGCCAGTGGTTAAGCCCTAGGGCGATCGCCCCTCTTGATCTAGACGGGCGCGGTTTATGGCTTGACGAATATCCTCTGCCTCGATAAGCCAGTAACTGGTGTTGTAAACGTAGGGGTCGCTCGCACGACCTCCGAGGGTGAGGGTTTCGATATTTGCCGGCGGCACCGTAAACAAAAAGGTGCCGATTGCCAAAAGTTCCTCAAAGTCAAGATCGGTGCGGATATGACGTTGGGTGATTGCCACAAGGTGGGGTAAACGTGTGATCAGGGTCGGATCATTAAATTTGGCACGCAGTGCCTGAAGCATCAGCTTCTGCCGTCGGATCCTCCCTAGATCGGCATCGGCATCGCCACGGTAGCGCACGAACCCCTCGACCTGCTGTCCATTGAGCACCTGCTTGCCAGGATAGAGATCAATTTTCAGCTTTTGGGTTTTATCTTCATAGACCATTCGTTGGGGAACTGTCAGTTCTAGTCCCCCTAGGGCATCGACTAGGGAGACCAAGCCCCGGGTATCAATCAGAATGTGGCGGTCAATCCGGGTGCCCTCTAGAAGCATAGAAACTGTGCCACGGGTCAATTCCACCCCACCAAAAACATTGGCAGCGTTGATTTTATTCGTGCCATGGGTGGGCAATTCTACCCGCGTATCCCGGGGAATAGAAAGAAGGGAAATTCCTGGACGTTTGGGGTCGAGACGAACCATGATCAGGGTGTCGGTGCGGCTGCGGAAGGAATCCGGATCGTTAGGCTCTAGGTCAGTACCAAGAAGCAGGATTTGGTACGTCCGGGTTAAGGGTCGCCCAAGGGCCTCGACAAAAACTTCTGCAGGCCGTCGCCCCCGCGACAAACCAATCCAATCTACTCGGTGGATGGGGGCAAATCGCCCCAAGAGTGAACCCAAGCCCACCGCAATCAGAACCCCCGAAGCAAACAGCATCCTCTGCCAAGGAGTGGGCATGCGCGGCGAGACAGTGGATGACTCCTCGACAATAATCGGCTGCGTGGTCACGGGCTGCTGCCCTCTATAATGTGCACACCTGTCACCTTAGCCCGGAATCGAATTTCTATGCAAGCTGTCATTATTGCCGGCGGTAAGGGCACGCGATTGCGCCCGCTGACCTACGGCTGCCCCAAACCCATGCTTCCCCTGTTTCACCGCCCTTTTTTAGATTGGATGGTAGAACGCTGTCGCTTGGCAGGAATTACGGATATTTTGCTGAATATTCACTATCAAGGACAGCAGGTAAAGGATTATTTCGGAGCGGGCGATCGCCATGGGGTGATGATTCGCTACATCGAAGAAGCGATCCCCCTAGACACGGCCGGGGCACTTAAGTTGGCGGAGCCTTTTTTTACCGGGGAATCCCTGGTGGTCTTCAATGCCGACATCCTCACGGATCTCGATTTGACTGCCCTAACCCAATTTCATCAGCAGCAGGGAAGCGATGTCACCCTGACCCTCACACGAGTAGCCGATATTACGCCCTTTGGCTTGGTAGAGTTGGGGGAAGGTCAGCGCGTGGTCGCATTTCGCGAAAAGCCTAGCCCAGAAGAGGCTATAGGGTTTCTTGCCCAAGGGATTAACACGATCAACGCTGGCACCTACGTTATTGAGCCCCACGTTTTTGCCGGATATGGTGTTGGCGAACCCCTGAGCTTCGAGCGGGTGGTGTTTCCCAATGTGCTCCAGAGGGGACAAGCCATGACCGGCTTCGTCTGGGATGGCTACTGGCTCGATGTGGGCAGTCCCGCCAAATATTACCAGTCCCACCTTGATATTCTCCGTGGGGCTATGCCATACAACTTAGAAGCGCAGGATGTCTACTGTCACCAAGAGGGAATCTGGATTGCCAAAACGGCCCAAGTTTCTCCTCGGGCAGTCCTCGAAGCCCCCTGCTATGTTGGCAGCTACGCTACGGTAACCGACGATGCTTACATTCCCGGCGGCACAATTGTCGGGGCCTATGGTGTTATTCAACGGGCGATCGCCCCCGGAATCTATCGCGAGGGCTGCTTGCTTTAGGAGGGCTAGGGCTTCTGGATAATACTTTCGTGAATCCGCCGTTTCGCCTGGGTATCGATTCCCAAGAGGCGGATGTATTCCCCTTTATGCTCCTGCAAACACTGCTCAAGGGCTGACAAGACCTCTTCTGGGCGCTGGGCGGCAATGGGTGAGCAACTATGCCACGATCCAGTACGGAACCGTCGCTCATCGGCATGCTCTGTGCCAATGCGATATCCGGATGCCAAAAGTTGGCGGATTTGGCTTACCAGCTCGGGAGACAGAGTGCTGCTGGTAGCAACGAAGCCACGATTAGGCGCAGGTGCGGTCAAACTGTCCGAGACAGTAATGTTATCACCTGGCCGGTGGATGATCTGCTCGTGTACCCGACGCTTAGCCTTGGGGTCAATTCCCACTAGGCGAATATAGTCACCTCCATACTGCTGCATAATACCGCTCAGTTCCGAGAGAACTGCGACTTCCGTTGTTCCGGCGATCGCTCCGCAGGACTGCCAGGAGCTAGTACGGAACCGTCGCTCGTCGGCATGTTCCGCAGCAATGCGGTAACCTTGGGCCAAAAGTTGCCGTACCTGACCTCCCAGGGCATCGTGATGCACGGCATTGCTTCCTGGGTTGGGGGATGGACGGAGCGATGCAGCGCCCCCCGGCGAAGCCCCCATTGCAGGAGTCATCGGCGCATCGGGGCGTTGGATCAATACCTCAAATAGGCGGCGCTTAGCCCGAGGATCAATGCCCACCAGACGAATGTATTCCCCGGCATGCTCTGCGGCGATCGCCTCTAGGGTTCGTAGGGCTTCTGCCTCAGTGCGCACATTAATCACTGTTCCCGTCACCCAAGCCCCAGACCGAAAACGACGGGCATCGGCAAACTCTAAACTTAATTTTCCCTGCTGGGTCAACGCCTGGTGGACATAGTGCCCCCACCCCCCGTGTCCATTGGCTTGGGGTGCAGTACCATTGGCACCCTGGGAGGCAACACCTGCGACTGGCGCTATCGGCTCGTGGGGTCGGTGGATTAACTGTTCGGTCACCCGCCGTTTCACCTTTGGGTCAATGCCATACATCCGCACGTAGTCTTCTCCGTGCCCTTGCAAGCAGGTGGCGATCGCGCCAATGACTGCAGCTACATCCGTCGAAGTGGGCAGAGGGCACTCCTGCCAAGAACTTGTTCGGAAGTGACGCTCATCGGCAAACTCGGCCCCCACACGATATCCTTGGGCTAATAATTCCTTTGCTTTACCTGTCCAATCCATCGCCGCTGCTCCTTGATTCACTCTGGGGTTTTCTATAGACGTAACCGGTTGGTGCGTTTGCTGCCGCTGCTGTTGGCGCACCTCTAAAGACACTCCGAACTCTCGGCACACCGATAGCCCATGCGCAGGGCTTCGTTAATCCCCACCACATGGGACGCAAAGTGCTCCTCCTCCTGCTGAACCTCCGGCAGGCGATCGGCCTGCTGTTGCGAGGTGATGATGGCTCCGGAGGGGATGTAGCGTCGTGGCGGCACGTCCACATCTTGCACCAACGCATGCATCCCCACGATGCACCCCTCCCCCAATTTGGCATTAAATACGGTGGAGCGAAACCCCACAAAACAGCGATCGCCCACGTAGGCCGGCCCATGGATCAACGCCATATGGGTAATCGAAGCATCTTCTCCAATCCAAACCGAGTAGTCTTTGCCGTCATCCCCCTTAAAGCGCCCCTGTTCCAGCCCGTGGATCACCACCCCATCTTGAATATTGCTACTCTCCCCAATGTGGAAGGGACTGCCCTCATCCGCCCGAATGGACGTACCTGGTGCCACAAGCACATTAGGCCCAATGTAAACATCGCCAATGACATTGGAAAATGAATGGATGTAGGCACTGGGGTCAATCCGCGGCTCGGCAAGCCCCTTAGACCATGGAGTAGGCGGCGCAGCAAAACTAATTCCTTTCATAGGGCTCTCTTGGATTGGACATAGGACAAACAAAACGATGACCCTGACCGATCAGGTCAGTACCGGGTCTCGGCTCCTGCATTGTTTTCCACTGCAGAGCATGGCCCTAGCCCGCCATGCGCTTGCTGTACAAAAAGCCATTCTCCACACTGACGGTGTCAATAATGGCCACCACGGTCGCATCAATTGGTCGATCCTCGCGAGCTGCCGCTGGTTGCCGAGCGGCACTGCCCCGACTGACCAGCACCCACTCCGCAAAACCGGCCCCCACAGCGTCAACTGCCACCTCATACTGGGGCAGCAGCTCACCCTGAAGGTCAACCATTTGTAGCAACAAGAACTTCATTCCGGTGAGGGACGGCTCCTTGGCGGTACTGACAACGGTGCCGCACACCTGTGCAATTAGCATGGAACCTAGGGACGGTTCATCGGACGAATGGCATTGACGTTGTCGCGAAATTGCTCCACCTCTTCGGTGTAACGGATCGGCAACACATACTCCAGGTTCTCGTGGGGACGGGCGATAATGTGGGTGGACAGCACTTGACCACCATTGACGCGCTTGACCGATTCGGTACCAGCAGCTACGGAAGCCTGCACTTCCGAAACATCACCACGCACAATCACAGTCACTCGACCGCTACCAATCTTTTCGTAGCCGACCAGGGTGACCCGGGCCGCTTTCACCATTGCATCAGCGGCTTCCACCACGGCAGGAAAACCCAAAGTTTCAATCATTCCAACTGCGATCGCCATTTGTAACTCCTTTGTTTATCAATGTCATAAAGCGGATCAACGTAAATCTGCCAGCGCTCCTAAAAAGCGAACTGTTCCACTTCGCGGGTATAGCGAATCGGCAGCACGTATTCGAGGTTTTCGTGGGGGCGGGCAATAATGTGGGTTGAGACAATCTCCCCGCCATTGACCCGCTTGGCAGATTCCATGCCCGCAGAAACCGAGGCTTGCACCTCCGAAACATCACCGCGCACAATGACGGTCACCCGCCCGCTGCCAATTTTTTCGTAGCCCACCAAGGTGACCCGAGCGGCTTTCACCATCGCGTCCGCCGCTTCAACCACAGCGGGAAAACCCCTTGTTTCAATCATTCCAACTGCAATAGGCATAGAAATTGCTCTCTTAAAATTACCTTGGGAGATCAATCACCCAGTCACATCTGAAAAATATGGCTTAGATGTAGAATTCAATCTTAAATTTTAGAGTGTTTGTGCCTGTCTCAATGTCTAAATAGGTGCCAAATCCTGGACATTTTCTAAACATTTATGACGCTCCAGAGGAGTAAACACTCACCATTCAAATAAGATTGGTTGGTGCTGAAAGTGATTACGCAGGAATTCTAACTAGAAGTCTGTAGCAATATTCCAGCCCTAGGGGACAAGAACGGCAAACAGCTACACAGCAAGAAAAACTGTATTCCGGCACCGGAGATATGAAACGCAACAATCGGAAGTCTCGATCAATTTG
>JAAUUH010000083.1 GCA_012031145.1 Oscillatoriales cyanobacterium SM2_2_1
ATGTGCAAGTTTTTTAGCACAGTGGTCAAGGTGCGCTGGGTCGGCGATCGCTTTCATGCCTGGATTGTCGGCAGTTGCCTAGCCATAGAAGTGTGGCATCCGGAATGGATCATTCCCTACCCTAATCCCTGGGCCCAGTAGCGGACACCTACTTTGCCTTCATCATTTCGGGAGCTATTTTGTATGTTAACTGTCGATTTGTCGTCCAAGCCTACACCCATGAGCGGCAACAGTCCCAGGCGGCCCTGGCAGCTAAAAATCAATTTTTATCCACGGTCAGCCACGAATTCCGCACCCCGATGAATGCAATTGTTGGCACCATTGATTTGTTACTTCAGGATCCGCAGTTGCCACCCCCTATCGTGAATCCTTAGCCACGATTCAAAGCTCGGCACACTTGTTAGGCTCAATGCTAAAAGATGTGATGGACTATACGCAAATTGAGTCAGAACTGCTTGAGTTAGAGTTGAGTACCTTCAAACTCTCGGAGGTTTTGTTGCCGGTGATCCAAATGGGGAAAGAGGCAATCATGGAAAAAAAATTAGCATTTGTCACTGACATCCAGCCTGACTTACCCCCCCTAATTCAGGGCGATCGCCTCCGTTTGCAACAGATTTTGCTAAATCTATTAGATAACGGCATTAAGTTTACGGAGCAAGGCAAAGTTTGCCTGCGGGTAACAGGTCGCTGTATTACAGCACCACAATGGCAGTTAACCTTCAGTATCACCGATACGGGTATTGGCATGACCCCTGCGCTCCAGTCCCAGATCTTTGAGCCATTTACCCTTGGTGATGCCTCTAACACGCGCAAGTATTCGGGTTTAGGCATGGGTCTGGCCCTAGTCAAGCAGTGGGTTAAGCTCATGGGAGGAACGTTGGGGGTCTCCAGCCAAACAGGCGCAGGTTCAGAGCTACGGGTTGCCATCCCAGTGACCGCGATCGCCCAAAGACCAGAGCCTGCTCCTTCCACCCGAGGGGGCGCTGAGTTCCCTTATCACACGCTAGTTGTTGATGACGCGCCGACCAATCAGAAAATTCTGCAGCGGTTTCTCGAGCGCTTTGGTTGTACGGTTAGGTTGGCTAACAATGGGCTGGAAGCGATCGCCCAAATTGAGCAACATACCTTCGACTTTGTGTTTATGGATCTCCAGATGCCAGTCATGGATGGCATAGAAGCGACCAAAATTATTCGTCAGCACCCCCTCCTAGGGATACAGCCAGTGATCATTGCCATTACCGCCAATGCCCTTGGCGATGCCAAGAATCAATGCTTGGCGGCAGGAATGGATGATTTTGCCACCAAGCCAATTACTTCAGAAAAAGTTCATGAACTGCTAGAGCAATGGGGACGCCCTAACGAGCCTTCGGACGACAGGTGCTGACCACCTTAACAACCATGGCCTTAACATTATTGGAGGGCTCCTTCTTGTTGCCGACTGCGGTAAAAAACTCTCGCACCAGGGCCGGATCCTGTTTGTTCAGTTCCGTAGCCGAGCATTCGCAATAGGACTGGGCTTGGGCTCGGGTGGCACCATTTCTGGTTGCACCATCAATACAGCCACGGATAAATTGTGTGCGCACATTGCCGGTAATAGTTTGGGCGATCGCCATAGGAGAAATCAGGCTAAGGGCAACCGTAGACCCTAGGAGAATCGAGAAATTTTTGATCATGGAAATGCCAAAGTAGGGTGATCGTTTAGACAAGTTTGCCATAGGGATGTTCCGAGGCACGGCAGGTAAATCAAAAATCCAGAATTGAGGAGAGTTGCTGTGGGATCCCAGGAAATCTGCACAAAATGAGCATGAAGCTCCCCGCCTTTGGGGTGAAGCATAGAGTCTATCCCCGGGCAATTATGAATATGTCGGCACTAATTACGCTGGGAAAGGTGATGCAAAATTTGATTCATTGCCGCATTGATCGTTGCAAATTGCTGATCTTCAGCGAGCAAGTCTTCTGGCTTCTGAATGTAGGTTCCTGCAACTAGTTCGTTGGCACAATTAGCGATGATTTGCTGCACACTTTCCCTGGTGGATTCAAGGTGAAATTGAAGAGCTAGTACATGATCTTGATAGATGAACGCTTGATTTTGGCAGGCTTCAGTGTAAGCCAGATGAATAGCACCATCCGGCAGATCAAAGGTGTCCCCATGCCAATGAAAGACAGTGCATTGGGGTGGTAGTGTATCGAAAATGGGAGCTGGATTTGTTTTTTTAATCGGGTACCAACCAATTTCTTTGTGCTGCCCAGAATACACCTTGGCACCCAAAACATCAGCTATTAATTGCGATCCAAGGCAGATACCAAGGATGGTTTTATTCTCTTTAATTGCCTGCTCAATTAATTTTTTTTCTTGGATCAGCCAAGGATAGATTTGGTCTTCGTATATATTCATTGGCCCGCCCAAAATGATCAGCCAGTCTAGGTCTGCAACGTTGGGTAAGGGTTCATTCTTGTAAAGTCGCGTGCCGGATAGGGTATGGTTCTGACCGGTCATCCAGGATTCAATGCTGCCAAGCCCTTCAAAGGGGACATGCTGTAAGTAGTGAACCTTAAGCATAGGGTTAGCGGAACTGCTCAATGGCACGGCGAAAATGGATGGGCAAGACCGTTTCGATATTAGCGTGGGGTCGGGGAATGACCGTGGCAGAAAGAAAAAGGGATTTATCTTTGGCGCTAAGTTTTTCGACTCTGTGGGCGGCTTCAACTCCAGCTTCAACGGAGCGTTGGACATCGCCGACATTGCCACGGACAATAATGGTTAGGCGGGCTCCGCTGACTTTTTCGTAGCCCACCAAAGTAACGCGGGCGGCTTTAACCATCACATCTGCTACTGCCAATGCTGGCGGATGCCCCAAGACTTCCACCATTCCAACTGCCATCGGCATATCACTACTCCTGCTAAATGCATGCCGATCATAGCGCATCGGCTCATCCCAAAGATAGATCGCTATTTATGGTAATCTGATGCTCCACATTAGCCAATTAAATTGCCATCTATGGATCGGGTTGCTTTAGTTACGGGTGCTTCACGGGGAATTGGTCGGGCGATCGCCCAGGAGCTGGGTAGGGGGGGGTGCCGGGTGGTGGTCAACTATGCCCGATCGGCGGAAGCAGCAGAGGCGGTGGTTGGGGAACTGCGCGATCTGGGGATAGGGGCGATCGCCCTGCAAGCAGACGTTTCCCAGGAGCAAGAAGTAGACAGCATCGTCAAGCAAACCCTAGAGCAGTGGGGTCGCATTGATATCTTGGTGAATAATGCTGGCATTACCCGGGATGGGCTGCTGCTGCGGATGAAGACCAGCGATTGGCAGGCGGTGATCGATCTAAATCTGACCGGCGTCTTTCTGTGCACACGAGCAGTGGCTAAGGTGATGTTGAAACAGAAATCGGGACGGGTGATTAACATTACCTCAGTCGCGGGGCAAATGGGCAACGCGGGTCAGGCCAACTACAGTGCCGCAAAGGCCGGAGTAATTGGCTTTACCCGGACGGTGGCTCGGGAGCTGGCCAGCCGCTCAATTACAGTGAATGCGATCGCTCCCGGATTTATTGAAACTGAGATGACGGCGGAATTAGATGCGGCTCCTATTTTGGCCATGATCCCCTTAGGGCGCTATGGCACAGCGGCGGATGTGGCGGGGATGGCACGTTTTCTAGCATTGGATCCGGCAGCAGCCTACGTAACAGGACAGGTATTTAATGTAGACGGCGGCATGGTGATGTCCTAGGCAGCGAACAACTAAATCTAATCAGTGTTCCGGGGCAGAGATCAACGTCTCTGCTTTTTTATTGGCAATTTTAGGGATTGTTAAGGGGCCTAGTCCGACGGTAGTGGTTCCTCCACAATTCATTTTGCTTTGGGAGTGTAGCTGGGTTAGGAAGAAAAAAATAAGCTTATGCTTACGATAATATACCTTTGCGTAAGCATAAGCTTATTTCACGGATCTGATTTACGGCAGTGTGCTGTGAGGCAGCAAACGTGCCCAAGATTTGCGACAATGCCCATACTTGATGTAAATGTGTCGTCTTTGGATTGTTCTATGGCTTCCCTTGGTGTGGCGTTGGTGGGAACGGGTTTTGGGCAAAAGGTGCATTTGCCGGCGCTGCGGATCCATCCCCAGACAGAGGTGGTGGCGATTTACCATCGCGATCGCCTTAAAGCGCAACAGTTGGCCAGCCAGCATCATGTGCCCCATGCTAGTGACAATCTGGCAAGCTTGCTGGCCTTGCCTGAAGTCCAGGCTGTAGCCATCTCCACACCACCTTTTTTGCATTACTCCATGGCCCATCAGGCGATCACAGCAGGAAAGCACATTCTGTTAGAAAAGCCCGTTACCATGACCTATACCGAGGCGGTAGTCCTGCGGGACTTATCAGTCAAGCAGGGGGTGACCATCGCCGTCGATTTTGAGTTTCGCTACGTTCCCCAGTGGCGTTATTTGCATCACTTACTTCGCCAGGGTATGGTCGGTTCCTATCGCACCATTGAGATTCAGTGGTTGATGCAGGGGCGGGCCGACCCACAGCGGGTTTGGAACTGGTATAGCCAAAAGTCCCATGGTGGCGGAGCTCTAGGGGCTTTAGGTTCCCATACCTTCGACTATGTCACTTGGCTCTTTGGTAATGTGGCACGCCTGACCGCCCACCTCAGCACGCGCATTGGGCAACGTCCCGATGTTGAGGGACTGATGCAACCCGTGGATGCGGATGATACCTGCCACCTGATTATGGAGCTAGCCGATGGCACGCCCTGTAGTGCAGTGATTAGTACTGTCACCCATCGTGGTCGCGGACACTGGCTCTCAATCTATGGCGATCGCGGTACCCTGATTCTTGGCAATGCTAACCAAGCAGACTATGTCCATGGTTTTGACATTCACTGGGGGGAGCCGAACCGCCAAGAGTTAGAGTTGCTCCCTGTGCCCCCCGAATTCCAGTTATCCCAAACGTTTAGTGATGGACGCCTAGCGCCGTTCTATGCCCTACTAGATGATTTTGTGGGGGCGATCACCACCCAAATACCAATGGTGCCTGGCATTGGTGAAGGCGTTAATTCCCAAAGGCTGATGGATTGCGCCCGGCGATCGCACGAAACCGGTCATTGGGTGGAACCTCTCTAATCAATTCCAATCCATACTATGGAAGTATCTTCGATGCGAGGGAGAGAGGGATGCGCCCGCCCACCCCATCACTGTGGCGGAATCCGATAGAACTGCCACAATTAGGATGCCGACTCTACCGCAGCTTTGGAAGTTGTCGCCGAAGTAGTCGATTCCATCGCTTCCAATACCTCTGTTGGCGTCACGGTAAAGGGCAGGCGGTGAATGTCAGAGTTGGGCCGGCAGGCGATCGCCGCCAAATTGTACTGTTCCTCCCGCGACAGATGCCCTAAGCCCAAATCCGCCAGGGTTTGGGGCAAACCAAGACTGCGATACAGTTCCCGCAATTGCTGCCGAGCCGTCGCGGCCAACTGATTGCCATGGACTTCTTCTAGGCGCAACTGCACCAAAATACCATAGGCTACCTTTTCGCCATGGAGTGCTCCATGGGCATTGGGATGGTGGGTCAAGGCGTTATGAATGGCATGGGCCGCCACCGTGCGGCAGTCCGCTCCGCCAATACCGCCAATGACTCCCGCGAGGCAGACCACGGCGTCCACGACTTCTTGCCAGGGTTTCCCTCCGGGAGTGGCGATCGCCTCAGCCGATTGCTGCAATAGCAAATCCCGTAATATGCGTGCTGTTTGCACTGCGGCGATGATCATAGTCTGGTCGCTATGCCCACTGCTGACCGAAGCTTCGTACCACTTGGCCAAGGCATCCCCAATGCCGGCGATCAGCATCCGAACAGGAGCCTTCTGGATCAGAGCATAGTCTACAATCAACTGCTGGGGAGCGCAGGGCAGGGGAACATCATAGGCGAAGGCCCCAGACTCCTCATACACATTACTCAGCGCCGTCCACGCGGCACAGGTTGCGGCACTGGTCGGGACCGTCACTAGGGGTAGATCCGCGCGGTAGGCCACCAGTTTTGCCAAATCCAGCACTCTACCCCCCCCCGCCCCCACCAGCCAAGTGGGGCTATGCTTTTGGACTTCAGCCAGCATTGCCGCCAGATTCAACTCGGTACACCCCCTGACTGGCAATGCCATTCGGCAGGTGTCCGGCAGGGAAAGCGTTTGCAAAAGTCCCAAGGCTGAGGGACTGGCAATCACCAAAGTCCGCGACTGAGGCATATATTCGGCCGTGATCTGCCAGCCCCGATACACCTGGGCAGGGGCGATCGCCAGTGTTAAACGCTGCTGTGCCATAGAGTTCCCCCCAAAAACAAAAAGAGATTTATCTATTCTAGCCATCGTTTTTCCTGTGGAGTAGCAGAATGCCCATCATGCCTCCGGCAATGGGATAGTGCCGCGACTGAAAACCTGCCTCCCGGGACAACCGCTCCTGCTCTCGTCCATTGGGAAACCGTGCCAAGCTGGGCATAATGTATCGATACTCGTCGCCCCGTTGCCACCATTCGGCGATCGGCACTACAACTCGCTCCAAGTACAACTCCTGGAATTGGGCTAGCCAGCGGTCGTCCGGACGGTGGAAATCAAGGATGACTGCTCTGCCACTGGGTTGGAGCGCACGATATATCTCCGACAACGCCCGGGGAATATCTCCCACATTCCTCAAACCATAGGTCATCGTCACCCCAGCAAATGTCCCATCTCCGTAGGGAAGCTCCAGAGCGGTTCCTTCCTGCCACACAAGATTGGGTTGGGACAAATATTTCTGCCGGGCGATCGCCAGCATTGAGGTTGACAGGTCAAGCCCCACCACCCGACCTGAAATCCCAACTCGCCCTGCCAACAACGCCGCCATATCCCCACTGCCACAGCACAAATCCAGCCACTGTTCCCCAATCCTAGGCTGGGCAAAAGATCGCACCATTTTTTCCATAGTCGGTGCTGCCCCAAACTCAGCCAATCATTTAATGAGTCATAAATCGGGGCGATACGGTCAAATAACTGCCGCACTTGATCGGGGCTGGGTGAAGTCATAAAGCAGGGTTACTCAGCTCAACTAAAATATCATCGAACTCCCCATCCCCATAGCACCCCCCAGATATAGCAGTTCTTCCAAGCCATGGGTTAGCAGTCAGTTAGGAGAAATAGTAAAGAACTGCGCCGGAATCGCCATTCTTTGGTAGCTTGCCAACGGTTCCCGTTAATTAAGGGCAAAAAACGTCATGGTTTACTTAGGGCGAAATGCGCGGACTTTGATCGGAATGCTAGTACTTGGGGGCGCTCTATTCATGGGTTGCGCCCCAGAATCGAAGGAAGCTCAGTGCCAAAAACTCAAGAACGCCTTTGAGAGTGTCAAGCAAAAAGTTCAGAACAGTGATATCAAAGATTTTAATAATCCTGAAAATTCCACTAAATTTGCTGGACTGATCGATGAGGTCGCCAATGAGTTTCGGGGACTTGGTCTTACCGACGAGAAGCTGAAGGGCACTCAAGATTTGGTCGTCGACCTTCTCACCCAAATGAGTTCCGCCATCAGGGAGCTGCCTGAATTGGCCAAAGACAAAAACCCTGCGGAGCTCCCTAGGGTATTTGCTGTGATTCAGAAAGTTCAAGAAACCACCCAAAAACTACCCGAATCCCTCAAAACCTCAGAAGAATACTGTGGCATCAAATTTTCGGAGTGATGATAAGAAGGATTGGCGTGCCTGATGAAATCATGAATCAATGCTCTCTTCTAGTTCCATAGGTGTTCACAGAGGCAGCTATGGCAATCTCAAATTTAGCCTGATTTCCGCTCAAAATTATTCCGGGGCAGTACCTTCCATTAATTTAATTCACCTCTACTTCATCTCTAATTTGCACCAAATAGAATTGACATCTTATTCTATTATCGTTTTCGATGTCATTTTCTAGACGGAACTCCTATCGCGATAATAGTGTTCACAATCCAATCATCAATTATGGAATTATCCTGGCAGACATTCTCCCATGAAGGTGATTGTCACCATAGGATGGGTAAATTCAGAGGTTCTCATAGGATAAGATTCCCCTTCAGCCATGCCTGCAGGCTACGCTGTGGGGTTATTCAGGGTCGGTAAATGGAGAATAGATAGAGTTCTATGATCGTAAATTGTCTATCCATCCTTCTGGTATTGCCCATGGGATGACTGATCAGTTATAGCTGTAAATAACTTGGTTAGGACGGGGTTTCACTTCGATGTCCGAACCTACCCGAATATAGCTATACCTAGAAAAGTCTTATCATCACCACAATCCAATGGATCAAGGAAAATGGAGGGGCATCACCAAGATTGTGATCGAGTCCGTTCCATTTCTGACACCGATGCACCTGGAATAAATTCACTCTCTGTTAGAAAAGGGTATAGATATAGTCATTTAACTTGAATTTGATACAGCTTTTTCCAACCTCAAACCCTTACTCGGTCTGAACTCGAAGGTTAATGCTGGTCTTTTACAGTCTCAATCTTAATTGAAATGATTATAATCCATAAACTAAGGGAGTAGAAGTCAATATCATAGGAAAAAGCCTCAGCTTACAGATGTGAACTGTGGTGATAGGCGCGACGAGAATAAACTAACCCATATCTTCGGAAAAGAGAGTCTCATAACCCCATAAAAATAGTCCCTGTGATGAAATCACAAGGACCAAGGTTATTTCAGGAAAACAGAAAGTGGACGTCGAAATTTAGCCTGCGACGATGATTCTACCTACCATGCCCGCACCGCGATGGGGTGAGCAGTAGTAAGAGTACTCACCGGGCTCAGTGAAGGTGCTCTCAACGGCTTGCTTTGGCTTCATCATCAACTTTTTGTGGGAGAGGTCAGGCCCGGACTCAAACACCACATTGTGGGGAAAGGCTTTGTTATTCACCCACTGGACACTGTCGCCGGGTTTGATGGTGAGAACCTTGGGTTCAAAGATCAACTGTCCGCTATCGGAACCCATTTTAACAGTGAACGTATCGGCTGAAGCAGGGGATGAAAGGAAGCAGCTACCAACTAGCAGCAGTGCTCCAAGGATAAGTGAAAGCAGCTTTTTCATAGGAGTCGTGAAATCTACAGGGTGTCGAATATTAATAATATACTTTACCGCCGCCCCAGCCAATGCCCTTAACTTTGGGTTGGTAGAGAATATAGCCAGCGATCAGACGTAAATCCTTATCCGTCAGACCCCGCATCGTGGGGAAGATGTCGGTGCTACGAAGACTGGGATGAACTTCGTAGATTTCCTCTTGACCGTCAAATGTGGTGGGATTTTTCATATAGTCCACCATGCCGAGGATGGTGTTGCGGGGCGGGTTGGCCAGGGATAGGGTTTCCGGATCAAGTCCAACGTTGGGGTTGGTCAGAGTGGCTCCCCCCAGATGGCAGTTAGCGCAGGCATTTTGGAACAGTTTTTTGCCCTTTTGCAGTTCCCGAGGTGAGAGCGTAACGGTGCGGGCATCATCTAGGGGAAGGGTACGGAGGGTTTCGTCATTGTCGGCGGCGAGGGTACTACCAGCGAAACTTTGCCATACCAGACAAGGTGGCGATCGCCAAGATCAGGTGCTTTCCTACGGTTTTGTGATCGAATTTAAGGTTATGCATAGCGTTATGGAACATCGGTTGCTAAAGGTGGATCGTTGGGTTGAGTCGTGGATTCGGCAGCCATAATCACGGCCTTAGCGTCTTCGAGGGCCAGCATGGTGTCTGCATCGGCATAGGAAATTCCTAACCGCTGGCAGATCTCCATGACCATGGAAATGGTCAGGTGATAATCTTGGGCTATTTCCGCAATGGAATAGTCTGCGAATCCCATAAACTCAGGGTTCCCTCTTAAGATACTTGAAATCTTTTCTAGCGTAGCAAACGATGCGGTCACATACTAGGGGCTAGGGTAGGATTAAAACATTCTGAGCGGGCAGTGTGCTGTGGGTTTCAAGGGTGCCAACCCATAGGTGATCGCCCAAATCAGGGAGTGTTTGGCTGGTAATCAGTCCCTGCCACCAAAGGTGGAATTTAGCTAGCTCAATTGCCATGGGGGAGGAATCACAGCCGAAGAGCTGGATAGGTGCGCTGTGGTGGGCACGCCAAAAGCTCTGGGTAACAACCAATCCTAAGCCTGAACCGCACTGGGGCTGGAAGATAAAGGGCGATGGAGTTGGTTGGGTAAGGTGCCGCTCTAGGACTTCGACCAAGTTAGGGGGGAGGGGGAAAAGATGGGTGGCGGCGCGGATTTGACGGCGGCGGGCTGGACGGATTGACGGCGCAAGTGACGGCACAATTGACTGTACAGCGGGTTCGGCGCGATCGCCTGCAATTCTAGTAAAGAGGCATCAAGGGCAAAGGCCATGGCGCTAGGGGATAGGTCGAGATTGACCAACAGGTGGGCGAGCTCCTTCAGTTGACGACAGAGCTCATTCCCTAGGGTCAATACCTGATCCAATAGCGGGTCAGGCTGGAACAGGGGACAGTCAAGGGGGGAAATCGGGGGAGTGAGGCGGTCATAGCCCTTGTGCAGCCAGCGAAAGATGGCGGCGAAATTCTCCCAGACGGGTTGCTCGCGGTAGGGGTTGACAAACTCGTAGGCATCTGACAGCAATTGGGTAGGCAGTAGGTTCTGCCCTTGGCAGGTGGCAATAATCAGGACGCGATGCAGTAATTTCTCGGACTGGGCGATCGCCACGGAAGTTATCCCATCGGGATCGGACGTTCCCTGCAATAGCCGATAACGGAAGTCGCGAATCAATTGGGAACGCACTTTGGACAGATGGCTCGTGAATGTTTTGCGCGTTTGTAATTCATACTTTTGGCTGTCATGGAAGAGTTGCTGGGTACGGGAAGGCTCCCGGCCCTGGGGGGTGCGGGGCAACATCGTCCGGCGACAGAGCAGAAAATAAAACTGTTGTGCCAAATCTATATTCCGCAAATCATGCCAAGCAAACTGCTGACAGAACAAAAAAGGGGTATCCTGCCGATGGATGTAGATCCGCTGTCGATTGAGAGAGAGTAGCCATTGGCTAGATGGAAAAGTAGGCGTTGGTTTTTGCCCCCCCAACTGGCCAGGGCCAAGCCAAAAGATCTCCGCAATAATACTGGTGCTCTCCTCAGTGAAAAAACCCAGGCAGATTTGGGGATGCAATTCTAGCTCCCAGGCGATCGCCTCCGCCTCAAAGGGGGAACGGTACCCCAATACCTGCACAAATAAATCATGGATCCACTCCACCATTCCATGGGGGGCATCCGCTTCGGGTTCACTGTTTACAAACCGTTCAATCCGTCTCGGTAAATCATCGGGAATCCCAAATGCTGAAAGCCCCTGCTCAATGGTGCGTGGATGAAACAGGGGAAATACCGTCATTCCTCCGCCTGCTGCTCCAAAGCTTCCCGTTCTTCCGGAGTAAGCTCTTCCCAGCGCTGCTTCAGCACTGCGATCCGATAGTCCTCAAGCTGTTGGTGATAGGTCATGGACTTGGTTAAGAACCGCCGTACATAACTGCCCACCCAAACCACAATAAGAACGAAGAGTGAGAGCTGTCCCCAGGGCAGCCCCTTGCCCCAAGATTGCTCCAGCCCAAACACCAAGGCACCGATCCCCAGCAGAGCAGCGGCTATGCCAATAACATCAATTCGTCGCATTACCCTAGCGATCGCGTTGGGGGACGGAAATTAAGGAATGGAGAAACAACCAAAAGTCCCGGAAAAAAGAAGAACACCATAAAACATAGAAATGCCCGCTCCCAAGCACCAGTTTTGTACCATCGCGCCTTGAAGTACACCATTAAAATCAACGGCACCACCAAAAAGTAGGCAACGAGAATAGCTCCGTACAGAGCAATAGGCAGCAAAAGGCTCAATTCCATGGTGATTAGGTCTTAATACTGATCAAATTATACCAACTCGATGGACTCAACTTCCGTGCCTTTGTTGGCAGGTACTCAAAACAAGAAAATTGGCCCTCGGATGTTGCTCCTTTGACACTACCCCCCAAAATCCCTAATTCCCAAATTAGGATAAAAGAATCTCAGCAAGCTCCTCAAAGAGCCGAGGGATCTGAAATTCCCACCCGGTTGGGCGGGAACTCCAGGACAGAGTTAGGATAGGACTAGGTTGATTCCTTTTGCAGGAACTGTTCTAGCTCTGCTAGCGCATCGGCATCAACCTTAGTTTGCATCGGACAGAACTTAGGCCCGCACATGGAGCAAAATTCTGCCGTTTTATAAATATCAGCCGGCAAAGTCTCGTCATGATATTGCTGCGCCCGCTCTGGATCGAGGGATAACTCAAACTGACGATTCCAGTCAAAGTGGTAGCGGGCGGTGGACAGGGCATCATCGCGATCGCGGGCACCGGGGCGATGACGGGCCACATCGGCAGCGTGGGCGGCAATTTTATAGGCGATCAAACCGTTGCGCACATCTTCGGCATTGGGCAGTCCCAGGTGTTCCTTGGGTGTGACGTAGCAAAGCATGGCTGTGCCATACCATCCGGCCATGGCCGCTCCGATCGCCGAGGTGATGTGGTCATAGCCAGGGGCAATATCCG
>JAAUUH010000084.1 GCA_012031145.1 Oscillatoriales cyanobacterium SM2_2_1
AGTGTTAGGGCCAACTGGACGTAGGGGTGGTGGAGCCAGTGGGGGGAACCAGGGGGGGCATCGGCAGACCGGTCATCATTGGCACTCCCCCAATCATCAATAGGGTAGATCCCACGCCACCAACAATGAGCGATCGCGACCAGGGGAAACCAGTTGCAGTAACTTCGGCATGGCGTGTAGCTGGTTCGGCAGCATATCCGGCGGCGACGACCGCCTCTAGCACCCGGGGCAGCACCCGCAACTCCACCACCCGCACCGTAGCCCGCTCCGTGGCAAAGTTTACTTCGCATTGCAATACCCCTTCCACAGCGGCGATCGCCCGTTGAACCCTTGGGACGCAGGCGGCGCATCCCATTCCCCTAACCTGTAGCACCACTTCGGCCATCACAGTTCACCTCAATTCAAACCCATGTTCAGGGCTCTAGGGCACTGGAGAGTCAAGGGGCTGCTGGCAAAATTAATGCTTGAAGCGGCCTCAGCAGTTTTGTAGCGGCACTGACCGTAGGAATCGTAACCGATGCTGGGCAAACAGTGATTAGGTGGTAGTTGAGTTGGCGAGTGCGTAACGCCACACCCGACCCATAGAAGACTGGCAGTTCCAAGGACTATGGAGGCTGCCTACCCTAGCATGGCTCCCCCCGGTGATTTGAGCCGTTAATCCTCCGATGGGGGTATATTAGCGAAAGGTTATTTCATAGGTCGCACGTTGACATCCATTGTGGTTCCCAAACTGATTATCCATGGCGGCGCGGGCAGCACCCCCGATAGCAAAGGCACTGAAGCATGGCGATCGCTGCATCGGATCGTGGCGGCGGTTTATGGTCAACTTGAAGCGGGTTGTGCGGCGACGGCGGCGGTGTTGATGGCCTGCACCCAACTGGAGGACGATCCCTGTTTCAATGCTGGTACCGGCTCGGTGTTGCAGTCCGATGGACAGATCCGTATGAGCGCCTCCCTCATGGAGGGCACCCGTCAATGTTTTAGTGGGGTGATCAATGTGTCCCGGGTAAAAAATCCGATTCTGATGGCCCAAGCATTGCAGTGCCAAGGCGATCGCGTGCTGTCGGATCACGGCGCTGCCGAACTGGCACGGGAATTGGGGTTGCCACTGTATAACCCCTTAACCGAGTCACGATTACAGGAATGGCTGCAGGATCGCCAAAATAGCACTTCCCCCAAACGTATGGCGGAGGTGACCATGGGAACCATTGGGGCCGTGGCCCTCGACCGAGAAGGGCGGATCTGTGCAGGGACATCGACCGGTGGGCGGGGCTTCGAGCGCATCGGTCGGGTCAGTGACTCGGCTACTCCCGCCGGAAATTATGCCAATGCGATCGCCGGTATTAGCTGCACTGGGGTAGGGGAGGATATTTTGGACGAAGGCCTAGCCACTCGAATTGTGGTGCGGGTAACCGATGGGTTGTCCCTTCAAGAGGCGATCGCCCGCTCAATGGATGAGGGGCTGTCTCGGCAGCGGGATTTTGGCGTGATTGGCGTAGCGGTCGACGGGGCGATCGCCTGGGGCAAAACCACTTCAGTGCTGTTTGCGGCCTACCATAACGGTGAACAGAGTTTCGACACCCACGATGCCTGACGCCCCCCAGCTTCTGCACCAGATTCCCGACCTAGACGTGATCACTGCGCCGGCCCAACTGGCGAAGCTATCCCTCGATTACTTTCACTTCAGTCCAATCCTAGAGCCCCAACTACGGGAGAAACGGGCCGATGTGGTGGTGCGGCCAACAACGGAACCCCAGTTCTATCAAATCGCAGCGATCGCCCGCCAAACCCAGACGCCGATTACGGTGCGGGGCAGTGGTACCGGCAACTATGGCCAGTGCATCCCTCTCCAAGGCGGCATCATCGTGGATCTGTCCAACTACAACGAAATTTTGTGGATTCACGATGGCATCGCCCGCGTTCAAGCTGGGGTCAAGCTAGCGGAGCTGGAGCGACAGTCTAGACCCATGGGCTGGGAGTGGCGCATGGTGCCCTCAACGGTACGCAGTGCCACCATTGGTGGGTTTATTGCCGGCGGCAGTGGCGGCATCGGCTCGGTACGCTACGGTCAACTCCGCGATCGCGGTAACCTCCATGCCGTCAAAGTGCTGACTTTAGAAGAAGAGCCCCGAATCATGGAACTACGGGGTTACGATGCTGTCCAGCAGGTTGTGCACGCCTACGGCACCAACGGCATCATTTTGGAACTGGAGGTGCCCCTAGCGCCAGCCATCACTTGGCTGGAGTGGGTGGTTTCCTTTGCGGATTTTTGGCATGCGGTGCATTTTGCCCAGACTCTTGGCAAGAGTGATGGCATCCAAACCCGGCTGATTAGTGTCCATGCCGACCCGATCCCCACATTTTTTACCCCCCTGCGATCGCACCTGTCCCCGGGGCATGCCGCAGTATTGCTAATTTTAGCGGTCAGCGATCAGGAAGCCGTCATCGATCTGATTGAGCAGTTCGGGGGTTGGTGCAGCTTTACCCAAACCGCCCCCGCGCCCGGCAAGGGCGGCAGTCTGATGGAATTTTCCTGGAATCACACCACACTCCACGCCCGTAGCGCCGATGCCCAATGGACCTATTTGCAAAGTTTGTTCCCCGCCGATCCGGAGTTTCGGGTGATGCGGCAAATGGCGGAGATGTTTGGCGATGAGGTGCCGCTACACCTGGAATTTATTCGCCAAAATGGTACCCTGATCCCAGCGGCCATTCAACTGGTGCGGTTTACCACGGGCGATCGCCTCCAGGAAATTATTGCCATCCACGAAGCCCATGGCGTTTTGATTGCCAATCCCCACACCTATCTTCTGGAAGCGGGGGGCATGAAAACCGTGGATCGGGCCCAACTTCAGTTCAAGCGCTTGGTGGATCCCCAGGGGCTAATGAATCCTGGCAAAATGGCGGCATGGAACGATTAAGGGAACTGCTACACCAGGTGGCCGTAGGTACCCTGTCCCCCGACCAGGCCCTGGCCGATCTTCGCTATTTCGACATCGAGCCTGTGGCCGACTTTGCCCAACTCGACCACCATCGCCAACTGCGTACCGGGTTTCCGGAGGTGATCTTTGGTCTGGGTAAAACTCCCGACCAGATCGCCCAGCTGATGCAGCGGCTCTCTGACGGAGCGGTTCCGGCGATCGCCACTAAGGTTACCGCCCCCACCTACACACGAATCCAGCCCCACCTGCGGGGCGTGCAATATTTTCCCCTAGCCCAGATCGCCTACTTGGGCCCCCCGCCCCCACCTCAACCCGGCACCATTACCATGGTGACGGCGGGCACCGCCGATATCCCCATCGCCATGGAAGCAGCGGTTACGGCCGAACTATGCGGTTATGGTGTCACCAAACTCTGGGATGTGGGCGTGGCCGGCATCCACCGCCTCCTGCAACATCGTCGCCTGCTCGATGAAGCCAAGGTCATTGTGGCGATCGCCGGCATGGAAGGGGCAATGGTTAGTGTGATCGCCGGTCTGGTGCGCTGTCCCATCATTGCGGTTCCCACTAGTGTTGGCTATGGTGCCAGCTTTGAGGGACTAGCGGCGCTGCTGGGCATGTTAAATTCCTGTGCCACTGGCATTGGCGTGGTCAACATCGACAATGGCTTTGGAGCCGCCATGCTGGCCGCTAAAATCTTGCAGCAGGTCTATGGAACCCGCACTTCTGCCCCCTAGATTCCCTTGGGGGTTCCCATCCCAGTATTGCCCCGGTTCTTTGGGGACGCAGTCCTAGAAAATCAAATAAAAATCATGGGCTTATCTTTGAGGGGATGAAAGGCCTCGCGGTCAAAACGGTAGAGACTGGCGGGGCGACCGGCTCCCCGGGAAACTTTAATGCCGGTGTCACTGAGAAAGCCCAATTTCAGCAGGCGGGTGCGGAAGTTGGAATAATCGGAAAAGTGCTCCCCTAAAACCGTGGTGTAAAACTGATAGAGATCACTGAGGGTAAAGGATTCGGGCAGGACATCAAAGGCAACGGGGCTGTACTCGAGTTTATTGCAAAGCCGATGGTGCCCGTAGGTCAAAATGCGGTTGTGGTCGAAGCCAAGGAGGGGAACTTGGTGGACGGGATACCAGGCGATCCCGCTGACGCCATCGGCAATCAGTTCGGTATCGGCATAGCGGACGAGGGCAAAATAGCTGACTGAGAGGTAGCGTTCGTTGTACTGATCGGGAGCTTCGCGGGGATCACGCCCGACATCACCAAAGGTAAAGAGTTGTTCTAGGTATAGGTGCTGGACACGGATTTTCTCAGCCAGAATGCGATAGGCGGCCGCCTCAAGGGCTTCTCCTTGCCGTACGAGGGTGCCGGGCAAACACCAGTAGTCACGGTAGGGCTCACTATCCCGCAGAACTAGCAGAACCAGCAGTCGGCTCTGTTCCGTATCGACGGAAAAGATCACGTTATCGACACCGACACGGAATTTGGCTAGGGGGTGCTGTGACTTACCGGATCCCATGCGTACAGTCGTTCTCGGTGGATGTATTCAGCTACGGTAGGTATTATGACAGAATGCTTTCCCCTGATGCGGTAATCGGTGGAGGAGACCGGGGGGATGTCTTCACCAATGGGGGCGATCGCCCAATGGGCGCAGAGGGCTTGGAGGCGCTCAAAGTGTTGGGGCAAGAGGGGCGCACCGTGACGGGGCATGATCAGTAGGGTGACCTGCTGGAGGAGTTGGGCGGACTGATACCAGGAAGGCAGTTGGGGCACAAGGTCAGCGCCAATGGCGAGGGTGAAGTTGGCATGGGGCCAACGCGATCGCGCTCGTTCGACCGTGATCAGGCTTCGGCTGTGGGCTAGCTCGGGGTGAAGCTCAATGTTGTTGGCAGGGATGTCACGGATAACCAACTGCATCATTGCCTCCCGCTGACCTAGGGTGGCCTGGTGTTGTTTGAAAGGGTTGTTGGCAACCCAAACAATGCAGCGATCATAGTGCTGGGATAGCCATTCCAAGATTGATCGGTGGCCGATACTGGGGGGATCGGCACTGGTACCAAAGAGGGCAATTTGGGGTGGGTGTGGATTCATCGGACTGAGTGGGCAGGTCTACAGCGCGTTTCTACAAATCCAGGGCAACTGGAAAGCCAGCGGCATAGTCAAGGCTGCGCACGGCGGCGGGCAGCATCCGCACCGCGTCGCGGGTGCGATCGCGCAGGGTACCGATGGATTCTTGGGGAATGAGGGATTGTCCTTGGCGCATCACGAGTTGGAGGAGTTCCTGTTCTCCTACTTTAGGCGCTGTGCCCATCCGTCCTAGGCGATCGCCCGAAATTTGTGCATCATCGCCCGTGCGAAAGATTTGTTTACGGTGGGGATAGGTGTGCTTGCCGGGGGACTTTTTGACCACAGGAATGCCATCGATTTCCACAAGCTTATACACGCCATTGACCGGGTTGCCAGTAACCAGCTTGGTACCAATACCGTAGCCGTCGATGGGGGCGTGGTGCTGGCGCAGGTGCTGAATCTGATATTCGTCGAGGTCGCCACTCACCATAATTTGCACTTCGGGAAGCCGCGATCGCACTTGCTGGGATTGGGTGAGGAGGTCGCCGGAGTCGAGGCGCACCCCACGAATGGTGACACCTTCCCGGGCAATCCAATCCGCTAGGTCCTGGCTGGCAGCATGGGCATCGAAGGTGTCAATGAGGAGGGCACTCTGGGGAAAGGTGCGGTGAAAGGCCGCAAAAGCCTGGTCTTCACTACCCGCTAGGGCGGTCATGGCCATGACTAGGGCGTGGGCCATGGTGCCTTGGGGTTGGACGCCCAATTGGAGGGCCGCGAGAACGTTGGAGGTGCCATCCATTCCCCCGGCTAGGGCAGCCCGGGCGGCCCAGAGAGCAGCTTGGGGGCTAAAGGCGCGGCGGCTGCCAAACTCTAACAACTGGGCCTTGTCTCCAGCCGCATCGCGGATCCGGGAAGCTTTGGTGGCGATCAGGGTTTGGTAGTTGATGGTGTTTAGCAGGTAGGTTTCCACCCATTGGGCCTGCCACAGCGGTGCTTCGATGCGCACAATGGGCTCGTGGGCAAAGATAACGGTGCCTTCGGGCACCGCCCACACATCGCCTTGGAACCGCCCATGGGTCAGCAGCTCCCAGAAACCGGCGTCGGCTTGGGCAAAAATCGGCAGTTCCTGGAGCGCGGCAATCTGTTCGGGTGTCAAGCTAAGCTGCTCGAGATAGGCGATCGCCTGGGATAGTCCCATGGCCACCAAATAGCTGAAGTTGGCGGGCAGGCGGCGGACAAACAGCTCGAAGGCAGCGGGGCGATGGGCGATGCCTTCACGGTGGTAGCACAGCCCCATGGTCAGTTGGTAAAGGTCCGTAAACAGGGGCAGTTCCGTCGGGGCGATCGCTAGGTGAGGATCGGGAGTCAGTGCCATAGCACCCTCGATTTATGGTGAAATTTAATATAATTATAGGGGTAAGCTGCAAATTGGCAAGGGGAAACTTCCTCATTCAAGAATTTCTAAACCTTTGTTCAAGGGCGACGGCAGTTTTGCCAAAAGTGATACTGCCAATATTTATGGTAGAAAAAGTAGAAATTAATCCAGTACAGATCTACCAATACAGATCAACGCGATCGCCCAACGACCCGATCCTGGAGGGCATTACCCACCCCCTGAATGATGCCGCGACCGATCAGCCCAATACCCCGGCCCACCACATTGGTGAGCACATAGACCAGCCCCCGTCCCACAAAGGACAGGAACGCCCGCACCCGGGGCGCAACCGCATCTTGAATTTCTAGGCCAAGGGTGACCCAAAAGGCAATGCCCTGAAGGGAACGCAGTTCTTGGGTGCGCGGTGCATAGACTGCCACGGTTTTGATCCCGCTTTCGGTGCAGGTGAACAAATGGTATCGGCTCTCAAAAATGGCTTGGGGTTCACCAAAGTATTGCTGCCGTCGATAGCGCCAAGAAAGGTCATTGCGAAACCGCTCAATTTCTCGGGAGGAGAGCCTTTGGCGATCGTATAAGCGCTCTTTGATTGGCTCCTCCTCCGCGTAATGATTGAGTAGGGGCTGCATCACCCCATTAGCCACTTGGATTAACAAATTCACAGTCAGCACCTCCACCCGCCGCATTGCCTCAAAGGTGCCACAACCACAGGCAGTGCCATCAATGACCAGGGGTGTTTGGTACAACAAATGGCACAATAGCTCAGGAACTTGGGGGATGGGATCAAGGATTGACGCCTGTACTTGGGGGCGATCGCCTAGAATCTTAGCCACAACATCCTCACCGTCGGGAAGGGTATAAAAACGCCCAAAGAGTTCGTGGGTAGCCTGCTGCCAGAGGGTAGTCATAATGGTGCTGCGTTGGGCAGTCAGTTGCTCGATAGAGAGGGGGGCTGCCCGCAGTTCCCGTAGGGTCTGATCCCAGCAGCGCAGAATCCCGTAAAGAAATTCTCGACGGCGATCCTCCCTGAGAATATCAATCTCTAGGGGTTGCCCCGTGAGGTTGCGCAGGGGATACTGCAGCCGCGCCGTGAGCCCATCCATCACCGCATTTTGGAGGGTAACAGTCGTGGGCATCGGGACGATCGCCCGTGCTGGGGGAATTGGCTGCCACAGGGGGGTGCGTGTTTGGGTTATGGGTGGCAACAGCACTTGCCCCACTAGCCAGTGGGCCGACAGCAGTTCGCGCCGTTGTCCTGCCAGAATCGCCCGTTGCCAGCCCGTGCCATCCTGCTGCTCTAGCAGCCCATTGATCCGCTGTAATTGGCTTTCTATCCGCCGTAGTCCACTGGTGCGCAGATTGTGCCGCAACACCATCAACGGACTAAGCTGGGTCAAATCGTAGATTTCTCCCTCCGCCGTCCGCGCTTGGAGCAGACTGGTGCCGAGGCGATCGCCCCGAGCCACTAGGCGCAAGCTAGCTAGCAATTCCGGTGTCGGGGTTCCCTTAAGACAGTAGCCGGGTACCCCCAGATTCAGCGCTACCGTCACTAGGGGGAGTTCCGAGGGCGAGGCCAATAACAAAATTGGCACTTGAGCACGTAATAGGTCGCGAATCGCCGTCAGACCCTCGAAGAGGGCCACATCACAGAGCAGGGCATCCGGTGGGGTTCTCTGTCGTTCTAGAACCGTCAGTGCCTCCCCCACCTGCTCTACCGCCGCTACCACAGTCACTTCGGCGAGGGTGCGCAGATAGTTGCTTAGCCCCAGTTTGATCACCGGGTCAGCGACCACAATGACGACGGAGAGAGGGCGATCGCTCATGACTTAACGGCGATTTCAGGGGTTGTCTCAGGTGGAAAACAGAAGCGCAGCAGCGGCGGGGCTAAAAAGGTGGTGACAATCACCATCACGATCACGGCAGCATTGAGAGCCGGTGTCAGCACACCCGTGGCCGAGCCCACCGCCGCAAATACCAACCCCACCTCACCTCGGGGAATCATGCCAATGCCCACAGCCAAGCGATTGATTTTCACCGGGCCAAAGATTGCCAACCCCGTTGCCAATTTACCCAGAATGGCCACCAGCAGCAGAAATGAGGCGATGACCAGCCCCTCACGATTTTCTGGCACAAAGGGATTAAGCACCCCTACATCGGTGCGGGCACCGACCACGACAAAGAAAATTGGCACCAACAAATCAGCCACTGGCTTCACTTGGGCTTCTAGATCCTCCTTCTGGTCGGTCTCATCCAGCAGTAACCCCGCGGCAAAGGAGCCTAAAATCGCCTCTAGGCGGGCAATAATGCCGATATAGGCCAAAATAAATGACAGGACAAATGCCGGTACAATCAGTCCCCCCCGTGTCTTCAGCCAGTTGGACACGCCTAAAAACAGACGGTTGATCACGGTTCCGGCGGCGATCGCCCCTACCGTAAAGCCCACCGCACTGGCAACCAAACTCAACACGCCCACCGGATCCACCTGTCCGGTTTTGGAAAGGGAGGCAACCACCGCCAAAATCACAATCCCGATCACATCATCAACCACGGCTGCGCCGAGAATAATCTGCCCCTCTTGGGAAGTCAATTGCCCCAACTCCGACAGCACCTTCGATGTGATGCCAATACTGGTGGCAGTCAGCGCTGCACCAACAAAAATTGCCGTAATCAGATCGACATCAAACAGATAGACCGCGCCAAGGGCTCCACCAGCAAAGGGCACCACCACGCCCACCGCCGCCACCACCACCGCTTGCAAGCCCACCTGCAGGAGTTCGCTGAGATTGGACTCCAAACCAATTTCAAAGAGCAGCACAATGACGCCCAACTCCGCCGCCACGCTCAGCACCTCACTGACGGACTCGAATACCTGGGGTAGCAGTTCGGCGGGCACGGCATCAGACCACTGCAAAAAGCGCATAATTAAGGACGAATCGGCAGCGACTGTCTCACTGGGAAACACCACTAAGTGGAGCGCCGACACACCCACCACCACCCCCGCTAGCAGCTCTCCTAAAACTGGCGGAAACCCAAGGCTAAAGGACGCCTCACTCCCCACCTTGCTCGCAACATAGATCGCCACTAGACTAAGCAAGACCCCGGCAATCACATAGGGAGCTATCTCTGCTTCTGTGGCAGTTGTTGCCAAAAGGGGCAATACATTCATGATTCCTCGCCAATTCTTTCTCAAAAAGCCTACACCAGGCCTGCCTTCTGTTGTAAGCCCTTGCGATCACCAAATTCGTGACCTTTGCTACCGTTTACCATGAATGATACCTTCCCTCCCCCACGGTTAGCCGTCCTTGGCGTGGGGATAGACCCGACCTCCTATGCAGCGGCCTGCGATCGCCTTGAAGCCCTAATCCACCAAAGAGCCGGGGGGTACGGGGTGGCGGCCAATGTCCATGTGGTGATGACAGCGCGGCAGCAACCGACCTATGCCCAAGTGCTGGCCCAAGCAGCGATTGTCACCCCCGATGGTATGCCCCTAGTGTGGGCCCTGCGGCTGTTGGGCGTGCCCCAGCAACAACGGGTCTATGGCCCCGATTGGATGTGGGACTGGTGCGATCGCGCTGCCCAGAGGGGGTACCGCATTTTTCTCTACGGCAGTAGTCCCGAAACCCTAGCGCGTTTGACAGCAGCGCTGCGGGAAGCCTTCCCCCCCCTTGGCGATCGCGGGCAGTTATGCCCCACCGGTTGTTGCCAGCATTGATGAATTAGACTTCGCTGCCGAAGCCGCCCGTCTCCGGGATAGCAGGGCCGACCTAGTATTAGTTTCCCTGGGCTGCCCAAAGCAGGAATATTGGATGGCTCGCATGGCGAAGCACTTACCCATCGCCATGGTCGGTGTGGGAGCCGCCTTTGATTTTCACAGTGGTCGGGTGCGTCAGTGCCCTCGCTGGCTGATGGCCCTAGGGCTCGAATGGCTCTACCGCCTTGGGCAGGAACCACGCCGTCTCTGGTCTCGGTATCTGCTCAACAATCCCCTGTTCCTAGTCCTGCTGACCCGGCAATTGCTCAAATTCTGGTTCGTCCGACAGCTCAAAAAATGACACCGCTGTCTGCCCGTATATGCGGCGATCGCCCAATCGCAGACCCCCTATCACCTCGGGCAAGGTTCTCTGTTTGTTATGTTCTACGGCAACCTGGGCTGTTGGTGCTAGCACTAGGGGAAGTAGGGCTAGGACAGGTTCGTAGAGATCACTGTCGTAGGGCGGGTCAAAATAAACCAAATCAAACACTTCCTGTCGCTGGTGCAACCAACGAATCCCCTGCCGCACCTCCAACCGCAGTGCTGCGAACTGCTGGTCTGGACTGGCGATCGCCCCCCAGTGCTGGTGAATTAGCCGACAGGCCGCTGCCGACACCTCAATGCCCACCACCCGCCCCACCCCCCGCAGTAGGGCTTCTGCCCCCATAGCCCCTGCCCCAGTGCACAGATCCAACCATGATGCCCCAGGAATCTGCCACTGCCAAATATTGGTCACCGCCGCTCGCACCTTAGACGGAGTGGGGCGAATTCCTAGACCCTCGGGCACCCTCAGCGCCGGGCGATCGCGCCGCAGTCGGATCGCCATGCTCAGCGCAGATGACTAGTAAACGAAAGCCCTTCCACTTGATCCACAGGAATCATCCAAATCTTGTTCTGATAGGGTCGCCACACGGCACTCATCACATAATGATCGCGCTGGGTAATGATATGCACGTGGGGAATCCCCGAAAACTTAGAGCAGGCCCGCAGAAATTCCAAGGTTCGGATCAGCCGCTGGTGCAAAAATGTCGCCATCTCCTCAGAGCAATTTTGGCGCAGCAGAGGCACCTGCTGCGGTGTCCCATTGCCGCGCACTTCATAGATCAGATGGGTTTTGCCCTTAAAGTCAATCTTGCGGGACTTCACCTCCCAAGTGCAGAGGGTGGCAAAGCCCAGAACCGCCATTCCCAGATCCACATGCAGATCCCGCATCTGGTTTTTGGTGTTGCTGTTGTTGTCTTGGTGGGTGTTGTAGCCCGTCCACGTGTGAAATTGCTCAAGATTATCGTTATAAATATCTATGGGTATCCGATAGGGAGAGGCGATGGGCAGCCGCGCCTGCGTGATTTCCGTTGGCATATCCCCCTGCATAGTGGAACTCCTAAAACTGAACTGCTCCCAATTTATACATGTGCTGATCAATAAAGAGCGACACAATAGGGTTATCTTACCCTAGTTGCGAAATCTCATGGCAGCGCATATTGGGCACTCTCGCCGGTTACTGCGCAACATCGGCATTTTTACCGGTATTCTCATCTTTGGCACAGC
The DNA here is from genome assembly GCA_012031145.1 of Oscillatoriales cyanobacterium SM2_2_1. Lineage (GTDB taxonomy): Bacteria > Cyanobacteriota > Cyanobacteriia > Pseudanabaenales > Pseudanabaenaceae > UBA999. The sequence goes on from JAAUUH010000084.1 coordinate 11,702, forward strand.
GGGCTACTGTTGGCTAGAGGGTTGGCCGTGGTTCGATGCCCTCTACATGACCGTGATCAGCCTCACGACCGTTGGCTATGGCGAAACCCACCCCCTGAGCCCCCAAGGGCGTTTGTTCACGGTCATCCTTCTGGGCACCGGTGTGGCGGGGGTCAGCTATGTCACAGCCCAGTTTATTGAAACTCTCACCCAGAGCTATTGGCAAACTTTAGTGCAGCAACAGCGCATGGATTCCTATCAGCAGCATTTCATTCTCTGTGGCTTTGGGCGCACCGGACGCCAAGTGGCCCTTGAGTTTACAGCCGAGGAAATTCCCTTTGTGGTGATCGATCAGTCCGCCGAGGCGATCGCCTCGGCCGGAGCAACTGGGCTATGGCGATCTATCAAGGTGATGCTACCGAAGATGCCACCCTTGAAGCGGCGGGCATTGGGCGGGCCGTAGG
>JAAUUH010000085.1 GCA_012031145.1 Oscillatoriales cyanobacterium SM2_2_1
TCTCATCACCCGACTATAGCTGTAAATAACTTGGTTAGGACGGGGTGCAGTGGGTGAACCTGGCTGGGGGCGCAGCCCCCAAACCCCCTTTTCCTTCGATGTCCGAACCTACCCGAATATCGCTATAGTCATTTCAAATAAAACGAGACAATCCAACTTGCTTCAGGTGATATTTCCAAGGATTCAAACTGTCTCATAGCTATTTAGAATGACTATATATCAATCCCTGATTCCCCTCCGTATCCAAGCTGGCGAAATGGTCTTACTCTCCTATGCAGCATAGAGTTTCGCCGACCAACGGAAGTGGGTTATGTCATCCTTCTCACAGTATTCACTTCTCTCTTAGTTAAGAAGCTTTTAGTGGATAAGGTTATTTGATTTCGATTAAATCGGGACATCTCAATAGTTCTGAACTTCATTCATTAAAGAGCGACACCGAGGCTATTGAGGTGTTCTGCTAACTGGGTGGCAGCTTGGGAATGGCCTTGTTCTAAATGGAACTGATGGGACTGTCGCCAAGCGGTGATCGCCTCAGGAATGTGCCCCAGATGCCAGTAGGCAACGCCGAGATTTTGGTGTCCGAGGGCGTGGTGGGGATGGTGGTGCAGCAGTTGCTGATAGGTGGCGATCGCCCGCCCTAGGTCGTTGGCTTGGCGGTAGGTGATGCCGAGGTTTAGGAGGGTGGGCGCATGGGTGGGGTCTAGGGATAGGGCGGTTTGGTAATGGGCGATCGCCGTGGCGTTAGCTCCTTGGTGCTGGGCGAGGGTAGCGAGATTGACATAGGCGGGCAGCTTCAGCACATCGGCGATGGGCTGTTCCAGGGCGGCGTGGTAATGGGCGATCGCCCGTTGGGGTTGACCCAATTCTTCGGCGCTGATTCCAAGGTGATAGAGCAACTCGAAGGTGATGGCGGCACTGGGGCGCTGCGCTTGGGTGTCCTGCCAGGCCTGCTCTAGCAGAGCCATTCCTGCGGTCAGGTTACCCCGCTCCACCTCTAGGGCTCCCAATTTGGTGAGCATGTAGATATCGTGGGGATGCTGTTGTAAGTGGGCAGTCATCAGGCGGTGGGCGAAGTCGGATTTTTGGGAGCGGCGATCGCGCCGATAGCCATCGTGGAGAAGGGCAATTTGGGGGAGGGAGAGAATGTGCCAGTGGGGTTCCTGTTGGATCAGCCGGTTGAGGGCGTCATCCACACTTTCGTGATAGAGCCCCGAAAAGTACAGGTCGGGTCGTCGCCGAAATAGCCGGGTGATGAGGGAGTAGGGAGCGCTGTCCGACTCCTGTTCTTGGCGCAGCAATTGGTAGGCGATCGCCTGAGTATTGGCCATGGCTTGGGGAAGTTCTTTTTGGGCTGTGGCAGTGAGTTGCTCATCGGCATCGAGAATGAGAATCCACTCCCCTTGGGCACACTGAATGCTGAAATTACGAGCGGCGGCAAAGTCATCTCGCCACGGGAAGCGGCAGGTTTTGGCACCCCAGTGTTTGGCGATCGCCAGGGTGCGATCGGTGGAGCCGGTATCCACCACAATTAGCTCCCAAGAAAGCGCTGAGGGGAGTCCAATTACACTCCTGAAGCACCGCTCAAGGCGGCTGGCTTCGTTTTTGACAATCAGACAGATGCTGAGGGTTGGCGGGGCGATCGCCCCACTAAACCCGCGCTTCTTTTTCGGCGGTGGAGCGGACATGGAGTTCCTTGAGTTGCTTGTCATCCACCCTGGAGGGGGCATCACTCATCAGGTCGCGGGCCTGCTGGGTTTTGGGGAAGGCAATCACATCCCGAATGGAATCGGCTCCCGCCAAGAGCATTACCAATCGATCCAGTCCATAGGCGATGCCGCCATGGGGAGGCGCGCCGTAGTCAAAGGCTTCTAACAAAAAGCCGAACTGCTCCTGGGCTTGCTCGGTTGTTAGGGCGATCGCCGCGAAGACCTGTTCTTGAAGTGCTCGCTGATAGATTCGCAGGGAGCCACCACCAATTTCGATGCCATTCCAAACGATGTCATAGGCCAGGGCGCGGGTATGACGTCCAAGGGGCTGTTGGGATAAATCCTCGGGGTTAGGGGCGGTGAAGGGATGGTGAATGGCCTCTAGGCGCTGCTCATCGGCATTCCATTCAAACATGGGAAAGTCAATCACCCATAGCAGATTGATTTGATTGGGGTCGATCAACCCTAGCTCCTGCCCCAGGGCCAGACGGAGGCGATTGAGGGACTCATTGACAATTGCCGATTCGCCCGCTCCAAACAGCAACAGGGTACCGGGTTGGGCCTGAGTCCGAGCGAGGAGCAGTTCCTTCTGGGCTGCTGTGAGGCTGTCCTTCAGAGCCCCGATCGCATCAATCTCGCCGCTCTCTCGCACCCGCATGAAGGCGAGACCCTTAGCGCCATACTGGGCTGCCAGATTGGCCAGATCGCCGCCGGGTTTGATCCGGGTATTGGAAATTGCCGCATCTCCCTGGGGAATGGGCAGCACCTTAATGATGCCGCCGCCCTGAAGAACGCTGGCAAAAACCTTGAAATTGCTATCGGCAAATAGATCGGAAACCTCCACCAGCTCTAAACCAAAGCGGGTATCGGGGCGATCGCACCCATAGCGGGCCATGGCTTCGGCGTAGGTGAGGCGAGGAATGGGGGGCAGTTCTATCCCTCTAATGGCACGAAACAGATGGCGCAGTAATCCTTCATTGAGTTGGAGAATCTCCTCTTGGGATAAAAAACTCATCTCTAGATCCAATTGGGTGAATTCCGGCTGGCGGTCGGCCCGCAGATCCTCATCCCGAAAGCAACGGGCAATTTGGTAGTAACGATCGCACCCACCTACCATCAGCAACTGCTTAAACAACTGGGGTGACTGGGGCAGGGCATACCACTGACCCGGATTAACGCGACTGGGCACCAGATAGTCCCGGGCCCCCTCGGGCGTGGAGCGGCAGAGAATGGGCGTCTCGACTTCTAAAAAACCGCACTCGTCTTCGAGGTAACGACGGATGGTTCTGACCACTTGGGCCCGCAATTGGAGGTTCTGGGTCAGACGATCGCCCCGCAGATCCAAATAGCGATAGCGCAGCCGCGTTTCTTCTCGCACCGTGTCGGCATCGTGGATCAAAAATGGCAACTGCCCCTGCACGGCATTAAGAATCTCTAGGTGATCCGCATAGACTTCGATTTGTCCCGTGGGTAGCCTGGGGTTCAATGATTCCGGTGGCCGTTGGGAGACCCGCCCCGTCACCCGTACCACATATTCGTTGCGCACCTCACTGGCACTAGGATAGGATTGCGGCGTTCGCTCCGGATCGCTAACCACCTGGACAATCCCCGTGCGATCGCGCAGATCCCAAAAAATTACCCCCCCGTGATCCCGACGCCGATCAATCCAACCGCAGAGGGTCACCAGCGCCCCCACCTGCGCCCGCTCCAAATCTTTACAGTAGCTTCGCGCCATCTCATCGCTCCTTTAGGCAATGCCCATCTTACTATGAGTCACGGGCGGGATATCGGCTTTCGGCAAAGTGCCATGGGGCGGGAAGGCGATCAACAGCACTCGAAGTGATCGCCGTGATCGCCCCTAAACCGGGTGGTGACGAGATAGGGGTGCGGGCAGGTGGCGTTCCTGGCGGATGCCCCCGCGGAGGATGGTGCGATCACCTTGGGAGCGGGCAATGAGTTCGCGGTGGCTAGTGGCCGAAAACAGCATCAAATCGGCGGCCATGCCGGAATAGAAGGTGCCGGTGGTTCCCAGATGACGGGATGGCACCGAGGTGATGGTGGGGATGGACTGGTGGGGATACAGGTCTAGGTGGGTGATTTGACTGCTAAGTTGGTAGGTGGCAATCAAGTCATGCTCCCCGTAGGCATAGAATGGGTCGTCGCAATTGTCACTGGCGATCGCCACGGGAATGCCTCGCGCTTGTAATTCATGGACGAGGGTGACGCCGCGCCACCGGGGGGTGCGCCCAGCTTGACGATCCTGGAGGAATAGATTACACAGCGGCAGGCTGACTACGGTAAGGTCGCAGGACTGCACCAAGTCGAGGGTGTGGTTAACTGTGGCGTGATCCTGCACCGCCAGAACGCAGCAGTGCCCGCAGACAATGGGATCGGTATACCCGTGGCGTAGGGCAGCAGCGGCGATCCGCTCTAGGGCGTTGGACTGGGGATCGCCCGTTTCGTCGGCATGGAAATCTAGGCGGAGCTGGCGATCTTGAGCCAGTTGAAACACCCGATCCAATTGGGCATCCAGTTCGGGATGGGGATAGGCTACCCCTCCCAAGATGCCGCCAATTTCGGCGAGGCGATCGGCCAAAGCCACACCAGCCGGAGTAAAGTACTGGTCTAGGGTAACGAGGGACACAGCCTCCAGCACCAAGCGATCGCGCCAATGCTGTTGCAGTTCTAAAAACACCTCCAAGGTCAGCGCCATGTGCTCGGGTGGACAGTCGAGGTGGGTGCGCAGGGCTGCCATGCCGTGGTAGTAGGCCATCCCTAGGCTGTAGTCCATACGGCAATAGAGATCATCATGGCTCCAATTGGGGCGATCGCGCTCCACAGCGGCGATCGCCCCGGCGAAAGTGCCATCTAGGTTGGGAGAACGATCCCAGGTGTGGGCTTTATCGAGGTGGGTATGGAGGTCGGCGAGGGCGGGCAGAATCCAGCCGCCCTGCTGGTCAATATCCTGATCTGGAACGTTGTCGAGGTCAGGAGCCACGCCATGGGGTAGAAGTTCCACCACCAGACCATGATCAATCCGCAGATCCAGAAGCGGCACAGGATCTTCCCCCGCCAAAAAGGGCGGTAACAGGCAACGGGGCACCCGTCCCCGCCGAATCCAGTAGGGGGGGTGGGCCACTATACAATCGCCGTCTGGCGAGCCAAGGATTCTCGCAAACTCCGTACCGCCGCTACCATCGCCACGGGGTCTTCGAGACGGTGCACCGCCGAACCCACGCCCACGCCCGCCGCACCGGCGGCGATCGCCAAAGGTGCGGTCACATTGGTAATCCCCGAGGCACAGAGCACGGGAATGGCAACAGCCCGGCTCAGCTCATAGGCCGCTGCTAGGGTGGGGGTTGCCTTTTCCATCAGTCCTAGGGTGCCAGCACTTTGGGGGCTGCTGCTGGTGCCCCCCTCGGTTTGGAGGATATCAGCGCCAGCAGCCTCTAGGGCTTCGGCCAAATCCACCTGCTCACTCAAGGAAAGGGTATGGGGTACGGTTACCGCTAAGGGCACGTTGGGGAGTAGGGCCTGGGTTTGCTGGGCTAAAGCTAGAACTTCTGTGGCGCTAAACTCCCGCCCGGTTCCATAAAAAGAGTCATAGTTACCCAATTCCACCATGGCCGCACCCGCGGACACACATTGAACCAGGGCTTCAGGGGCGATCGCCGACACACAGATCGGCAACTGGGTAAGGGTCGCCACCAACTGCACTAGGGCAGGATCGGCGGCAATATCCACATAGGTGGCCCCACCGTGGTGGGCCGCCGTGACCACTGCGGCAACGCGCTGGGGATCAAATTGACCTAGGCCACTAATAATTTTGAGGGCGGTGCCATGGCGAAAAGCAGTGGCGATCGCCGCCGGAATGCGAGGAGAAAGATTCATAGGATGCCTTAATAATTTGCAAAAGCCAATGTGCCACATATTCTAAAACCCCCGATGAACTTGAGGGTACATTTTCAGGTAGGGTACATTTTCAGGTATATTGCGAACGGATTTGGGGAAACGGTCATGAAACGACGTGGAAGCATCGTCCTACTTTTGGGTTTAGTGATGATGGTGCTGGTGGCCTGCGGTGGCGATCAGTCGTCTCCATCGGCGGGCATGGCAGCGGGCACCCTGACCGAAGTATCCCCACCCACTGCCATTCAGCGCTTAAGTCGACTGCTAGAGCGCTACGAGCCCCGCCTAGAAGTGCTCACGCCCCATCCCGACCAGACGGTTTCGGCGACTACGGTGCCGGTGCAAATCGCCGTCCAGGGCATTCCCATTGGCCGCGATCTGGAGCTGGGTTTGGGTTCCCATGTGCATGTGGTGCTAGACCGCGATGATCCCCGCCATGTCTATGATTTGGCTCAGCCACTGCTGCTGGAGCACCTTTCTCCCGGCACCCATACCCTGCGCGCCTTTGTTGTCAGTCCATGGCAGGAAAGCTTTAAGAATGAGGAGTCCTACGCTGAGGTAACCTTCCATGTGCTGACCAAAACCATGGAAAATACCCCCAACCCCCAGCAACCGCTCCTGACCTATAACGAGCCTGTGGGTACCTATGGTGCGGAGCCGATTCTGCTAGATTTTTATCTCCACAATGCGCCGCTACACCGGGCAGATTTGACCCCATCCAGCCCCACCGATTGGCAAGTTCACGTTACGGTCAACGGCGATCGCTTTGTTCTGGATCAGTGGCAGCCTGTCTACCTCAAGGGATTTCATCCGGGAGAAAATTGGGTCAAGCTGGAAGTGCGCGATCGCAGTGGGCAATTGATTCCCAATGTCTTTAACAGTACCGCCCACCTAGTTACCTATCAGCCCAATGGCACCGATTCCCTGTCCCGTTTAATTCGCGATGAGGCGATCGCCGGGATTGAAAAAATGATTGACCCCCAACTCATCCCCACAGCTACTCCTGAGCCGGAACTGCCCACACCAGCGCCCAGCCCTGAAGCTTCCGTTCCTTCACCGGAGCCGATGCCAGTACCCGCCAGTTCCCCACCTACTCTAAGTATCGAGCAGCCGCCCCAGCCCGAGAGCCCGATGGCGGAACCGACCTCGGAGGTTCCCGCACCCAGCGCTGAACCCCAGGGCGATACCGCACCCGCTATCCCAGTAAAAGAAAAGCGGAAGCCCCGCATCCCCCTCAAGCCCCGGGTTTCGCCCACACCGACGGAGTCCCCCACCCCTGAGGTGATTGAAATTCCGGCGGAGCTTTCCGCTCCAACAGTTGCGCCAGAAACCCCATGACCTTTAGCGATCGCCTGCGGGCGGAAGCGGCCAATCTATTGCGCTTGCTGGATACCTTCGCCCAAACGCCAGTGCTGGTGGTAGGGGATCTTACCCTCGATGAATTTATTACCGGACAGACAGAACGAATTTCCCGTGAGGCCCCGGTACTAATTTTGCGCCATGAAACCACCAGACAGGTGCCCGGGGGCGGGGCTAATGCCCTTTATAATTTGGCGCGGCTAGGGGCGCGGGTTTTTGCGGTGGGGGTGATTGGGGATGATCCCCAGGGAGAAGTCCTCTGTCGCCTGTTTACGGCAGCGGGCGTAGATGTGTCCGGGGTGGTAGTGGATGGCGATCGCCGACGGTGACCAAAACGCGCATTTCCGGTCACGCCCGCCAGTCGGTGACCCAACAAATTGTGCGCTTAGATCGCAAATCCGATCGACCCATTTCTGAGGCCGTTGAGCAAAAAATAGGGGCGGCGATCGCCCGATTTCACTTCCAAGCTAAGGCTGTGGTTTGCTCCGATTACCATGAAGGGGTTCTGACCCAGCCAGTGATTGAGGCGGCCTTGACCCACTCCCTAGTCATTGTGGATGCCCAAAAAGAATTGGGGCGCTATGCCGGGGCCACGATTTTCACCCCCAATGTGCCGGAAGCTGAGCTGGCGGTGGGCTACGGCATTGCAGACAGGGGACTGGATTGTCTGGCCCGGGATCTCCTTGCCCTGACCCAGGCTCGGCAGGTGTTGATCACCCGGGGGGAAGAGGGGATGAGTTTATTTGACTCAGGGGCGATCGCGCCGACATTCCCGCCTTTAACCGCACCGAAGTGTTTGATGTTACCGGGGCTGGGGATACGGTGGTAGCGGCCCTCACCCTCAGTTTGGCCAACGGGGGGAGCTTTTGGCAGGCGGCGGTTTTGGGGAACTTAGCTGCCAGTATTGTGGTACGCCAGTTTGGTACTTCGACGACCACCCCGGCAGAGCTGCGGCAGGCCTTAACCCAACTTCTCACCCGGATCTAGAGCTATGACTGCGGCAACCCTCTGGCTGATGCTCCAAGCAATGGTGGCCACCCTTCCAGTGGGTTTATTACCCATGGCTCTACTGGCAGCATGGATTTTGGTGCGGGGAATTTGGCTGTGGGCGAGCGCCCTAGGGCGAGATCCCCTAACCCGGAGCTTCGCCATCCTCTCCCTATTCCTGCTGATTGGTTGTTTTTGGGCTGAGCGCCCCCTCGATTCCCTACTGGGCATGGCCAACCTGATCCCCTACTTCGCCCTGTTTCTTGTGGTGCGTCACCTTCTCGGTGGGGGAGGGGCATTAGAGCAAAAACTGTGGCGCTTGGCTAAGGTTTGGGCGATCGCAGCAATACCGGTCATGGGCTTAGGATTGGTGCAGTACCATCTGGGTTGGTTGCAGCGCATCCACTGGGTGATGGGGGTCTCAACCCTTGCTCTCCCCGAAACTGTTGACCGGCTTACCAGCACCTTCTTCCATGCCAATAACTTGGCCTGCTACCTGCTGGTAACCCTAACCATGACGGTGGCTATTTTGGGGCGATCGCGCTTCAAGGTTCCTTGGATGGCTTCCCTGCTGCTCCATGGCTACTGCCTGTACCTGACCAATTCCCGCAGTGGCTGGATAGGGGCCATTATTATCGCCCTAGCTTGGCTGGTGTATTACCGCTGGTGGCTGCTGGTAGCTGCCCTACTGCTGCCCGTCGTCGTTAGTCTCATGGCTGCCTTCGCCCCCCTACCAATCGCTACGCCCCTGCGACAGGTGGTTCCCTTAGTGATCTGGGGCCGGTTGAACGATCAACTATTTCCCCAGCGCCCCATCGCCGACACCCGCCTGTTTCAGTGGCAATTCGCAATCACCCGGATTCAAGATCGCCCCGTCACCGGATGGGGTTTTCAAATCTACTCTGACCTCTACTACGAAGCCACCCAGTACCGTCTTGGCCATCCCCACAACTTAGCTCTCACCCTCGGCTTTGCCGTTGGCATTCCCCTGACCTTAGCGGTTTTCGTGCTGCTTGGGAGCATTCTCTGGAGAGGTGTGCGTTGCTGGCAGGATTTGCCCTACCTTAGCTCCCAAAAGACGGTGGGTCTGGCCTACCTCACGGCCCTCGGTAGCTACCACTTATATAACCTCACCGATGTCACCCTCTACGAAACCCGTCTCAATGTGCTGGGTTGGGTGCTACTGGGAGCGATCACCAGTTTTAGGGCTTGGGGGCATCCGACTGAAAGGGATTCAAGGGCTGATTGCGTCGCTGGGAACGAAATGTCTCCACTGCATCATTGAGGGACTCCGTTTGCTGGCGATTAACCTGATCGGCGGAGCGCCCACTGGAAAAATTAGCCCGATGAATTAGATCCGTCAGGGTCAGATCCCCATTGCCGATGCCAAAGGGCGAAGCGCCCCGAGTTTGTTGGGATTCCCGTAGAGTCTGTTCCGAGAGGGTAGGGGCATTGCTAATCTGGGCATGGGCTGCACCCGCTGCCGTCAACATCACCGCCATTCCAGAAACTAAACTGGCAAAAGCTTTACGAGATGCCATACACCATCCTCCAAACGCTTTGTTCTCGTCATTATAGCCCCTGTTTTTGAGATTGGAATCGTTCCCCAAGCAGGTTGATACATCGCCATCACTGTCATCCTAAAAACAAGGGGAGGACGGCTTAAGTTCTAACGAAAGGTAGACAGGAAAACGCTGGCCACCGAGGCACAATGCCCCACAGTTGGATTTGCTAGTTGGATTTGCCAGTTGGATTTAGGAGGAACTTTGCACCGTATTTTTGCTGTCCTCTGCGGGGCGATCGCCACTTTTTTAACCATATTACTGACTTGTAGTGTCCCAGCCCAGGGGCAACTCCCCGGGCTTCCCGACCTAAGCGGTGGCCGATTGTTTGAACAACCCCAGAGTGATCGCCGGGATATCAAGCTCCATCCCATTATTTTTGATGGGCGAAGATTATTTGCCATTGCCGGGCTCTCCCACATCCAAGGCTCTGGTGAACTCACCCTCCAGCAACGGGCCGCAGAAATTGAGATCAATCTCTACGCTATTGCCCAGCGCCTGACCGATCCGAGCCAAATTGTCAGCGAAGTGCGTGTCGACGAGCGATCTCAACAACCCGTCATCTACATTAACCAGCAATATCTGATGACTGTCACTGCCCTTGACGCTGAGTCCCAAGGGATGCCCCCCCGCCTCTGGGCCGACGAAGTCATCGAGATGTTGGGGCAATCCCTCGTCCGCTACCACCAAGAGCGGCAACCTGAACAACAGCTCCAGCAGGTAGGTATAGCCATCGCCCTCCTTCTCGCCCTCGTAGTTACCCATCACCTTCTTGAACGACAACGGCACCGACGACTGCGGCACCGTGCTGGGCACGAGCAAGAACTGACGGCCATGCAACAGCAAGAGCAGGAGTCGGACGTTCCCGCCAATGAGCTTTTTGAGCGCAAAAATCTTCTCCAGCAGCAGATAGCAAACCTAGATGCCCAAGTGCGGCTTATGCGTCTCGGCGAGATTGCCTCCTGGGGTTTGGGAATAGCCTATATTCTGGGACTCTTTCCCCAGACTCGATGGCTGCAACTGTGGCTGATACAAGGGCCGGGTATCACGTTGCTGCGGTTAGCTGGCGTCGTTATTGGCATAACTGTGGCCAACCGTCTGGGCGATCGCCTTGTGCAGCGGCTGTTTCAATCAGTCATTCACGGGCGATTGTGGCTGCCAGTCGGGCCCAGCACCACCCAATCCAATCAACGATTTACCCGCCGAGTCAGCACCTCTATCGGCGTCACCCAGGGCGTCATCCGCACTCTGATCGCCATCATTGGGGCACTTGTGGCCCTAGGCACTATTGGCGTTAGTATCGAACCGATCATCGCCAGCTTGGGGGTGATCGGTTTAGGTGTTTCCCTCGCCGCCCAGGATGTCATCAAGGACACCATTAGTGGACTCCTGATTCTTCTAGAAGATCAATTCGCCGAGGGGGATGTGATTGTTGTAGATGGAAAGGGCGGACAGGTAGAGCACATGAACCTTCGCATCACCCAACTGCGCAACACCGAAGGTGCCCTGATTACAATTCCCAACAGCGCTATCCGTGCAGTAGATAACCTTTCCAACGGTTGGGCTCGAGTGGATATGGGCATCAATGTGTCCTACAACACTGACCTAGATCACGCCATGGCAGTCATTATGGACACGGCCATCGCCATGAGCCAGGAGCGGGGCTGGCGACAAAAGATCCTCGATCATCCTGAGCTATTGGGGGTTGATCACTTTGGTGATCACAGCATCACCCTTCGTCTCTGGATTAAAGTTCAACCGCTTAAGCAATGGGAAGTGGCTCGGGAGTTCCGTCGCCGCCTCAAAAAGGCCTTTGATGAGGCGCAAATTTCTATGCCGTTTCCCCAACAAGAACTATGGTTTCGTACCCCCTTGGCTTTGGAGCCATCCCAATTTAAGGAACGGCCATCACAGCCATAGAGAAACGGAAATCTCTTGAATTATCTGCTGAATTATCCGCGCGATCGCCACCGGTCGCTCAACTTCCCCGGGTGAGACATGCATGGTTCGTTATTTGCCCAGAGAAGGCGTAATAGATAAGGCGTAAAGCGTTTTACTGAAGTTGATTACTAATAAAACGAACTATAGCTGTAAATAACTTGGTTAGGACGGGGTGCAGGGGTGAAACCCCTGGCTGGGGGCGTAGCCCCCAAACCTCCTTTTCTTTCGATGTCCGAACCTACCCGAATATAGCGATAACTAATGATTCACGGGTCAATGGCTGTGGCTGTAATGACGGGCGGCTCTGCCTGTGGCTTAGAGTAAAGACAGCAGATGTCCATATGGAGGGTTGGGTATGTCCCGTGATGTTCAAGCTTTGCCGCTCGCCCCAGAAACGACTTTGGTGCGATCGCGCAGTTGGCGACGACTGCGGTTTGAGATTGAGTATGGGTTGGAGAAGGGCACCACGGCCAACAGCTATGTAATTCAGGGCACGGAGATGATGGTCATAGACCCGCCGGGGGGCACCTTTACGGCGATGTATTTGGCGGCCCCTAGAGCGGGTCTGCCCCTATCGCGGATTCGCTATGTCCTCGTGCAGCACCTCAACCCCAACCGCTTTGAGACGTTTACGAAGCCATTTTGGAGCGTGCTCCGGAGG
>JAAUUH010000086.1 GCA_012031145.1 Oscillatoriales cyanobacterium SM2_2_1
GGTGGGTGGGTGGGTGCGGGCCGTCAGGATCAGTTCTTGGCAAAGCAAATCCACATAGCGCGATCGCCACGGCTCGGGGGCGGTGGTAATGGCAAAGTCGCAGTAGAAGCACTTCCGCCGACAAAAGGGAATGTGCAAATACAGAGCATCGGCGGTCATAGCTGGAAGATAGTGATGTGCTGATCGGGGAGCAGTTCTAGGGTGGTGCGTTCGTGAAACCCTTGGGATTCCCATTCCCGGCGCAATTGGTTGAGGGTCATTTTATGGAGCTTTTTGATCGGTAGCCAGATGTTTTCGCCCCGATACTCCACCAGAACGGCTCTACCACCGGGTTTAAGACTCTGGGCGATCGCCTGAATCATTTCCTGGGGGTAGGCAAATTCGTGGTACGCATCGACCATCAGCACCACATCGACACTGTGGGAAGGCAGGTGGGGATCATTCTCGCTACCCAGGATGGGTTGAATATTAGTAATCTGCTGCTCAGCGGCCAGGTCTTGCAAAATCTCCAGCATTTCGGGCTGAATATCCACAGCCAGCACCCTTCCCTGGGGGAGGCGCTGGGCTAGCCGCCGACTGAAATAGCCCGTACCCGCACCCAAATCGACGACCGAATCGGTCGGAAGCAAATTGAGGGCGTCGAGTAACAGATTGGGGCGCTCCTCCCGTTCCCGGGGCGATCGCTCCAGCCAACCGGCCCCCAAGTGCCCCATATAGTGGGCAATCTCACGCCCCAGAAAAAACTTACCGATACCATCGGGGTCGTGGCGCTGACGGTATTCATAGGCCCAAGCGGGGTCGATGTCCCCAAATATTCCCCAAAACCCCAGCAGCACCAGTAGCCCAGCCAGCCAACGCTTTGCCATGTTCAGTGATTGCCAATTTTCTTAACGTACCTTAACACCAATGTCTGGGGATGGCGTAGGATCAGCGAAACAGACGGAAGGAAGGATCATGTCAGCAGTGGTTGTGGTCGAAAAGCTGTGTAAAAACTTTGGTGCCGTTGTGGCTGTACGCGATGTGTCGCTGGCGATCGCCCCGGGGCAAATCTATGGTCTGCTGGGCCCCAATGGGGCGGGCAAGACCACCACCCTGCGCTGCGTGGCCACCCTGACCCAGCCCGACAGCGGTCGGGTTGAGGTGGCGGGCACCAGTGATCCGCGGCTGATCCGCGAGCGCATTGGCTACGTGGCCCAGGAGGTGGCCCTCGACAAGGTGCTCACCGGACGGGAACTGTTGCAGTTCCAAGCGGGGCTGTACCACATTCCTGGGCCCAAACAAAAGGAACGCATCACCCAGGTGCTTGCCCTACTCAACCTAGAGGAATACGCCGATCGCCGCACGGGCACCTACTCTGGCGGGTTAAAAAAACGCCTAGATCTGGCGGCCGGGTTACTGCACCAACCCCAAGTTTTGATCTTAGATGAGCCAACGGTGGGACTAGACATCCAAACCCGGTTAGCCGTGTGGAGCTTTTTACGCCAGATTCGCCAAGAGGGAATCACGGTGCTGATCACCAGCCACTACCTCGAAGAAATCGATGCCCTAGCCGATCGCGTGGCCATTATTGACCGGGGACAGGTGATCGCCGAAGGCTCCCCCGAGGAACTGAAATCCCAAGTCGGGGGCGATCGCATCACCGTGCGGATCCGGGAATTTGCCGAGCGCGAAGAGGCGGAGCAGTCCCTGACGGTGCTGAAAAATTTACCCATGGTGCGTTCAGGACTCATCAATAGCGCCCAGGGCAATGCCATTAATTTAGTGGTGGACAACGCCTCCCAGGGGGTCAGCGCGATTCAGGAATGCCTAGCAGTCGCCCAGATCCCCCTCTTTAGCTTCTCCCTGTCTCGCCCCAGCCTAGATGATGTCTTCCTCGCGGCGACCGGCCTAACGTTGCTTGATGCCGACTTAGCTGAGGCGGAACAGCGGCGCTGAATGCACGGCCCTAGTCCCTTGGCGATTGGGCTGGGGGCGGGATTCTGCTCGCCCATATTGCTGCACCAAAACCAGGGCTGCCACGGCCAATAAAAAATAGCCGAAGCTCTTTTGTAGGTGCACCACGGACACATACCGGGAACCATAACTGCCCAGCACGGTGCCAATGCCAGCTAAAAAGGTGAATGTTACTGTCAGGGGCCAGTTGAATTCCACCGCTCCTAAATAGCCCACAAATCCGGCGATCGCATTGGCTGCAATGATCAGCAACGACGTACCGATTGCCTTGCGCATGGGCACCTTGGCCAAAAGCACTAGGGCCGGAACAATGGCAAACCCTCCGCCTACCCCCACCAACCCGGTCAGCACACCCACGCCCATACCTTCCGTGAGCAGCCATAGCCAGCAGAACCGGCACAGGGGTTTGGTGTATTGGGGCGATGCTAAAGGGTCTTCCGTAGGTGTGGAGAAAAGTTCCTGCTTGGGCGATCGGGATGTGCGGTAGATCATGAGCCCCGCTGCCAAGAGCATTGCGCCTGCAAAAATTAGCATTTGCCGCCCGCTGGTCATAAAGGGCAAACCCGCCAATCGGGCTCCGAGATAGGCTCCTACCATGGTTGCCGTTCCAAAAATGGCCGCCCTAGGCAGATCCAAATTGCCCCTACGGGCATGGGGAATTACCCCCAGCAGGCTCACCGTGCCCACGATCACAAGGGTCATGGCGATCGCCGTTTTCGGTTCGATGCCCATAACGTAGACCAGCACCGGCAAAGCCAGCACTGAACCACCACCGCCCAGAAGCCCTAAGCTAAGCCCAATGGCGATCGCCAAGGCATATCCAACTATTTCCATGATTGCCCTGCGTTTTGGTTATAGGGCAACTGGGCCAGTAACATCCCCATGGCACAGGTATTAGTGAGTCCGGCAAACATCAGACCCGCCCCGACAAAGCCGCTGAGGTAGTGGAACTTAGGTGAAACCGTAAACCCTAGCACCGTGCCGCCTAGGGCCAGGGAACCCGCTACAATTTGAACTTGGCGGAACAGGCTTATCGGTGCGTTGGCACTTTTGGTGACAGGTTGACCCGCCGCTTTCCAAGCCAGAAGGCCACCTTGGAGATGGGTAACGGAGCCAAAGCCCGCCGCCAGGAGCTTTTGGGCCGCCTGCCCAGAACGGTTTCCCGATTGGCAGTACAGCACCAATTGCTTTCCGTCGGGTAGGGCGATTGCCCCGGGGTTGAACTGCGATAGGGGATGGAGCACCGCCCCCTCAATGCGTTCCCCAGCAAACTCTCCTCCCTCCCGCACATCGACCAGGTAAATTATGCCGTCAGCTAATCCCTGTTGTAAGGCAGTGGGATCAATTACGGCTAGTTGGGCAGTCCGGTTTTCAGAATTCATTTCAGTACTCCTTGAAGGCATTGAATGGGTAGTTGATTGGAAGTGAATTGGAATTGAACAGAACGCCTGCTCAGGATTGAACTAAGGGCAGAGGGTTTCACAGGGGGAGTTTCAGCCCCTAACCCAGGAAATTGACGGATGGGGCAACCCTTCTCCCCGCAGAACATCCAGCTTGAATTGATGGTGTTCCCTAGGCCGCCACCTGACCACACTGCTGATTGGCGGGCACGGCTTCGGCGATTTTTTTGGGGTCAGGCAAATTGAGTCCATTCATAAACTCAATGAACTGAGCCCGTGTGCGATTGACTAGGCGGGGATTCCAGCGTTTTTCCTCGCCAATAGTCGAAAAAATCTGCCCCCGATAGTCATGGCCCGGACAGACCACCGTCTCCTCTGGCAAGTTGAACAGACGGTTAACAATGGCATCAAACAACAAACCCGGATCACCGCTCTGGAAATCTGTCCGCCCGCAGCCCCGAATCAGTAGCGAATCTCCAGTTAGGAGGTGGGTTTGATCCACCAAAAAGGTCATGTGGCTGTCGGTATGCCCCGGTGTGGCGATCGCCTGAATCGGGATTGTGCCCACCATTAAAACTTCGTTATCCTGCAAAGTTTGGTCAGCACATTCCACCATCGCCCCCGCTGGCACCACCCCATCGCATTGAGTCTGCTGCCGCAACTTCCCCGCCCCTGTGACATGATCGGCATGGACGTGGGTTTCAAGGGTATAACGCAGGGTCAAACCCAGCTCGGAAAGCACTTGCAAATCCCGATCTACCTGCTCTAGCACCGAGTCCACCAGTGCCGCCTCCCCCGTGGTGCGATCGCCAATTAGGTAGGTGTAGGTCGAGGTCTCCGGATCAAACAAAGGACGAAACAACATCGCTTTTTCTCACTTATTTCGTTATATGGTTGAATGGTAATATAATATAATCGAAATATCAATCCCTTTTCTTAGAGACGTCCATGCCCACCCTTACGCCCACCCTGCTGAGCCATGTTGCTGAATACTTCAAAGTCCTCTCTGAGCTCAGCCGCCTTCAAGTGCTCTGTGCCATTAAATCCGGGCCCAAAAACGTCACCGAAATCATGGCGGAAACCGAACTGGGACAGGCTAATGTCTCTAAGCACCTCAAAATCCTTACCCAAGCCGGACTGATCAGCCGCCACCCCCGGGGCGTCAGCGTTTACTACGAACTGGCCGACCCTATGATTTTTGACCTGTGCACCCTCGTTTGCCAGAGCCTAGAGCAACGCCTCCAACGGCAGTCCCAACAACTCAGCGACCTAAGCCGCTCCGTCTTTGTTGAATCCGAAAAACAGGTGTAGGATGGGGGCGATCATCCAAGCCACCCAAACACCATGGATGGAGCCCTAGTGGTTGCTGCGCTAATCGTATCGGTTTTACTGCTCATGGCACTAATGAGCATCCTTAAAACCACCTTCAAAACGGCCTTCCTGATTGCTGTTGTTGTCTTTGCTACCCAAATCCTGACTGGCATCGGCCCGGGGCAAATCCTGCAGCAAATCCTGCGCTGGTTTGGTGGCATCGGCGAATGGCTCAGTACTTGGGGCAACCGCGCCAAGCCCTCCACCGATCTTCCTACGCCCCGCCAAACCCTGGACTGGTTGTGGTCGGCTTTGCTGATGAGCTCCCCATACTCGCATTTTCGATAACCAATGCCTGATAGCAACTATGAGCGCTTATGCCTAGGGCGCTGATCGAAAAAATGCCTGAATTGCACTTGAACAGCCTCGTTAAGGACGAGCGTCCAGATTTCATCGTTGGGATAAGTTCTCACAACATTGGTATTGAAGTGACGAGCCGCTCCTTGCCACCCAATCAAGGAGCGGTTTCATATCAGGAAGAGAAAGCATTGAAGGAATGTATTATATAGCTGTCAATAACTTGGTTAGGACGGGGTGCAGGGTGAAACCCCTGGCTGGGGGCGCAGCCCCCAAACCCCCTTTTCTTTCGATGTCCGAACCTACCCGAATATAGCTATAAAGAAGCCGAGGATATCGACATCAAGAGATGGAATGGAGAAGCATTATATCTAGGTGCAAATATCTAGGTGCAACTCTGACCTACTATCGGTTAAGCAGCTCCGACAAAAATCGCATCTCAATGGATTTAGAAAGAACAGTGAAATGTTTTTCCCCGACTTGTACATTCAGGATTCCATTGCAGTGCCCCAAGAACGGCTCTCGGATCGCCTCCTAGGCGTCTCAATCATGGGAAGTTTAGATGGGCAGGACTCTCTGGGCAATAACTAGAGGGAGTGCGATGGAACTTTACTACCCAGGATGTTATCGTTACGATCAAGACAAAAAAGTCTCAGGAAAAGTCCGTAATGAAGGCAAAAGGAACATATGACTTTCTGTGGATATCCAGCCATGATGACAACGGAAGTACTAAAACATGGGTGTGGATTCTATGAATTCGACCGCGTGCTTTTGCCAAACCTTTCACCTAGAGAAAAATCCGATCTGACGCGATTCATCCCTTCATGAATTCTGTTTCTCAATTACCTAAATAACATCCAAATAATATATTTGCCATTAGAGTCTTAGTAGCATTTTATTTGCGTGCACAGAGCCACCCAAAAGGATTGCGCATTTTGGTTTCCCCCATGTTAGGGGTGTGCCTGAGCTATAACAGAGTCAACTCCTTCACCCCATATCCATGACCAACTGGAACGCGATCGCGCCGAACTGACCCAAATTCTTGACCGCCAGCGGGTTGTTACGACTCAAGAAGAACTGCGGGCCTATGAATGTGATGGACTAGCCAGCTACCGCCAGCAGCCCGCCTTGGTTGTTCTGCCGCGCACCACCGAAGAGGTATCCGCCATTCTGAAACTGTGCGATTGCCACCGCATTCCCTTTGTCGCTAGGGGTTCTGGTACTGGGCTTTCCGGTGGTGCGCTGCCCGAAGAGGGGGCAATTTTGATCGTCACCGCCCTAATGAAACAAATTCTAGAGGTCGATCTCGATAACCAGCGTGTCATTGTCCAGCCTGGTGTGATCAACAACTGGGTTACCCAAGCCGTCAGCGGAGCCGGATTCTACTACGCCCCAGACCCCTCCAGTCAGATCATCTGCTCCATCGGCGGCAATGTGGCCGAAAATTCCGGGGGCGTCCATTGCCTCAAATACGGTGTTACCACCAACCATGTGCTTGGACTTAAGGTCGTCCTTCCCAACGGCGAAGTGGTCACCTTAGGGGGCAAAGTCAGCGAAATGCCCGGCTATGACTTCACCGGCGTTTTTGTTGGCTCTGAGGGCACCCTTGGTATTGCCACCGAAGTTACCCTGCGCATCCTTAAAAGTCCCGAAACGATCCAGGTACTCCTTGCCGACTACAACCACGTTGAAGCCGCTGGCGCTACGGTCTCCGACATTATCGCTGCCGGAATCCTTCCCGGAGGGATGGAAATCATGGACAACTTCAGTATCAACGCCGTCGAAGATACGGTCAAACTAGGCTGTTACCCCCGGGATGCCGCCGCCATTCTATTGATCGAACTCGATGGCACCACCACCGAAGTGGAGGAAAGCACAACCCAAGTTGTTCAGATCTGCCGTCAAAATGGGGCCCGCGCCGTGGCGATCGCCCGAGATCCCCAGGAGCGCCTTAATCTTTGGAAAGGACGCAAAGCCGCCTTTGCTGCTATGGGTCGCCTGAGCCCCAACTATTACGTCCAAGATGGCGTTATTCCCCGAACTAAACTACCCTATGTTCTTGGGGAAATTGAGCGCCTCAGCCGAGAGTATGGCTATCCCGTCGCCAACGTGTTCCATGCCGGGGATGGCAACCTTCACCCCTTGATTCTTTACAACCAGAGCATTCCCGGTGCCCTCGAACAGGTTGAAGCCCTCGGCGGTGAAATCCTGAAACTCTGCGTCCGTGTTGGCGGCAGCATTTCTGGAGAACACGGCATCGGAGCCGATAAACGCTGCTTCATGCCCGATATGTTTTCGGATACTGACCTTGAAACGATGCAATGGGTGCGTACTTGCTTTGATCCCCACCATCTTGCTAACCCCAGCAAAATCTTTCCCACCCCCCGCACCTGCGGTGAAGCCGCCCGGAACCCCAGTCCTCACCCAGCGGCGGCCCGATTCTAAGGGATAATACCAGTGCAATATGTGGAAATAAATCATTCCTATGGAACGGACATTTTTGGCAGTTAAGCCCGACGGCGTTCAGCGCGGACTTGTGGGAGAGATCATCCGCCGCTTTGAAGCTCGGGGCTTCCAACTCATTGGACTCAAAATGATGCAGGTCAGTCGTGAACTTGCCGAAACCCACTATGCCGACCTCAAGGAAAAGCCCTTTTTCCCGGGACTGGTGGAGTTCATTTGCTCTGGTCCCGTGGTTGCCATGGCTTGGCAAGGTAAGGGCGTGATCCTTACCGCCCGCAAAATGATGGGCATTACCAATCCCCTCAATGCCGAAGTTGGCACCATTCGCGGCGATTTTGGTGTCGATGTCGGTCGCAACATTATCCACGGCTCCGATGCCCCCGAAACTGCGGTGCGGGAGTTGGGGCTGTGGTTCCGCCCCGAAGAGTTGCAGGAATGGCAACCTGCTCTCAACACTTGGGTTTATGAATAGGCAATAGCCAACAAATAGAGGTAACGCTTTTCCGCCCCTTGCCCAGAACGGCAGGGGGTTTTCTTTGTCTGTGCTCCCTTATCAAAACCATGCTTCCAGAGGAGTGAATCTTGCGATCGCCAAATAGGAAATGGGCGTTACCTGAACAAGCGAAAAGTTTATTGGCAGAGTGTAAAAGAGAGCTAAGCTGCAAACTCTTAGGTGGTCAGTGAGCCTGCCGGACTGGAGTCAAATCAAGGGTCGCGAAATTGTGGCAGCGCACCGATTGAACACCATGGTAAACCTGTGAGGCACTGCCTAACCACGGGCAGAAATTGCGATTACTTGAGGCATAACGGCACTCTAAAAAGACTGATCGCACTACGGCAGCCAAGACGTGCGTATTGGCAATCAGTGCAGGATTTAAAAGCTAATGAACGGGTATCTGGCAGGGGATGGAAGTGAGCCTGGCAAGGGGGTATTCAGTCATCATCCCTCAGACAACGATCAGAAATGTGCGGCATTGGGACAAATTCAGTTGATGGTATTATTCGCATGACAGTGATTCAGGGTTTAGTAAATACGTCCGGCGCAGGGGGTAATCATGGATAACTTCAACTAGCGGCACAGCACAAGAAATTACCGATACAGGAGTCAATAATTTGTATATGCCTACCTATTCTGTTGATTTCAATCCGATTGAGATCTTGTGGTCTGCTTTCAAATAGTTCATTGAACCACTCTGGCATTTGATTAACCTTCTCGTTTTTTTTGCTGGAGGACATCGGGAAAAATCAAAATATTAATTATTGACTATAGTTACCATAAAGTTGATCATAATTACCATAAATGATCATAATTACCATAAATATATAGTCAATTTAATTAAGAGCGAAACAATTATAGTTGTCTTGTGTACTATTACTCCCCTCGCCCTTCATGGGAGAGGGTCTGGGGGTGAGGGCGAGATTGTCTCAAATAAATCTGAAATAGCTATATTTTCTGGTGCGTTCTATTCGCAATGATGCTATTAATCGTGATTACCCTAGGCAAAAAAGATTGAATTTTAATTCAATTAAATCCTAACTCAAGAAGTACGGTTGCACCCGCTGGATCAGCTGCTGAGACCGGGCAATAATTGCCGTCCAATCGGCTGTGGCGATCGCCTCCGGTGCAAACAACTGGCGACTAATTCCCACCGCCAATGCCCCCGCTGCTAAATACTCGGCTGCATTGTGCAAAGTGATGCCGCCCGTGGGCACTAGGGGTATTTCCGGCAGCACGGGTTGGAGTGTTTCTAGATAATGTACGCCCCCCAGTAGGTTCACTGGAAACACCTTGACTGCTGCTGCGCCCGCCTGCCAAGCTGCCACTATCTCCGTAGGACTTAGGGCCCCTGCAACCACGGGAATATTGGATTGCTGCCCCAATTGCGTCAAAGCTTGATTGAAATGGGGCGTAAACAAAAACTTGCAACCACAGGCGATCGCCCGCTCCGCCATATCGAGGTTGAGGATCGTACCCGTGCCGATCTTGCAGTCCGGTAGTTCCTGTTGTAGTTTGGGTATGAGGGAATCAGCCCGCTCTGTATTCCAGGCAATTTCTAGGAGCTTGATGCCACCGGCAGCAGCGGCCAGCGCCATTTCTCGCGCTAGCGATGCCTGATCGGAGCGAATTACCGCAATGACGCGATGTTGTTGCAGGAGACTGATCCAAGCACTGCTAGCACTCATATCGAAATCATCCCATAAATCCCTAACTCATTAACGCCTTCCCAGAGTTTTCAGCCCTATGTCCCGGAGTTCGTCGGCCAAAAATCACTACATTACCTTGGGGGTCTCTGTGGACGCATCGCTCAGCAAGATCAAAAGCGCCTATCGCACCCTAGCTAAGCAATTTCACCCCGACTGCAACCAAGATTTGACCGATCATGAAGCGATCGCCGCTATTAATCAGGCCTACGAAATTTTAGGTAATCCCGATAGTCGCGCCCATTATGATCGCAGCTTAGGACTGCATCGCGCTGACCATACGCCACCCTATAAAACCCGCAGTGCCGATGGCATGGATGAAGATCGCCGCCTAGAGCGCTGGCATCGGCTGGTCTATCAACCGATTGGCACGATTGTGGAAGAGATTTTGAACCAGCTAGACGAACAAATCGAGCTATTGGCCGCCGACCCCTACGATGACGAATTGCTTGAGGGCTTTGAAACCTACCTCGAAGCTAGCCGTTTGGGATACGCTACTGCCCAACAATGTTTCCGAAAAGTGTCGAATCCCAATGCCGCCGCTGGAGTCACAAGCTATCTATATCATTGTCTCAACGCCCTCAGTGATGGCATCGAAGAGCTACACTACTTTACCCTCAACTTTGATGATCGCCACTTGCACACTGGCAAGGAACTATGGCGACGAGCGGCAGAAATGTACCACCATGCCCAGGACGGAATGGCATCGCTCAACGGCTTTTATTAGACCTGGTATATTTTGGTTGCATCAGAACTATAGCCGCCACAAACGACAGGCAAATGCAGTTCAAATCTAGAAAAAGATGTTCGCGAAGAGTGAAGCAATGTTCTGTTTCCTACTTCCAATCCATTTAATTTCAAGTTGATTTTTAAGTGATTGCTGAAGTTTCAAGCTCGAATTAATGTCCAGATGCCGATACCGACAAACCCTATCCCCGCCACATAGTGCAAATACTTCTCACTCACATATTGGGTTATCAGACTTCCCCCTAATACGCCAATTGCCGATGTTGCCACCAAGGCCAGGGATGCGCCTACAAACACCAGTACTTTACTAGAATCCTTGTCTGAGGCAAACAACAGTGTGGCTAGTTGGGTCTTGTCCCCCAGCTCGGCAATAAACACGGTGATAAAAATAGTGAGTAGCGATTTATATTGCCAGAGATTTTCGTTAAACTGCATGGGGGAATAATCTTGAAAAGTACTTAACTGTAAAGGATTCTAAAGCATTGCAGTGGTAGAGTAAATAAATGATCGGGCAAACCGTTGATGGGCGCTACCGGATTGAGAAACCCCTAGGGAGGGGTGGTTTTGGGCATACCTATTTGGCGCGCGATTTACGAATTCCCGGGGAGCCCCACTGCGTGGTCAAGCACTTGCAGCCGGCCAGCAACGAGACGGACTACCTCCAGGTGGCAAGTCGGCTTTTTTATAGTGAGGCGGAAATTCTTGCCAAGCTGGGGCATTGCGATCGCATCCCCCGGCTGCTGGCCTACTTTCAGGAGCAGACCAATCATGAGTTTTACCTTGTTGAAGAATATATCGCTGGAGAGACCCTTAGTCAGGAGCTAACTGCCGGTAGGCGGTTCGATGAAGCTCAAGTGCGGCAATTGCTCATTGATGTGCTCGAACTGCTGGAGTTTATTCACCTCCAGGGGGTGATTCACCGCGACGTCAAGCCCGAAAATCTCATTCGTCGTGTAGGCGATCGCCGTTGGGTTCTAATTGACTTTGGTGCCATTAAACAAATCACCCAAAGCCAACTGCACCAGCTCTCCGCCGGGCATACGGTGGCGATTGGCACGCCCGGCTATATACCTGTCGAGCAGGCCCAGGGTAAACCCCGCCCCAGCAGCGACCTCTACGCCCTCGGCATGGTGGCAATCCAGACCCTCACCCATATCCATCCTCAGCAACTCCCTGAAGACCCCCAGACCGGGGCCGCCCAATGGCAACATTTGGCACCGCCCCTCGGTGACGCCCTGTCCCGTGTAATCTGCCGCATGACCCATCCCTATTGGCAGGAACGATACACTTCGGCCCGGCAGGTGTTGGATGAGCTTAAGGATTCCCCTACCCCAGCGGTGACGATATTGCCAACGGTGGTGCTCTCACCCGAACCAACCACGATGGCCCAACCTCCAGTGGCAGTTGCTCCCATGCCAAGCTCCTGCTCCCCATTCCCCTGGACATGGCTAATTGGGGCCAGTGGAGCGATCGTCGCTGGCAGCACCTTGGCCTGGTTTATGTCCCGCCCGCAAACCGCTCCGATATCGTCTGGACAGGAATCGGTCGTCGTCCGCCCTACTGCTTCTCCCGCCGCGAAACGCCACCCCAACCCCACCCCTACGCTCCACTCGACTC
>JAAUUH010000087.1 GCA_012031145.1 Oscillatoriales cyanobacterium SM2_2_1
CTCTCCCAATCTGGGAGAAGGGGCTGGGGATGAGGGTAAATTTAAGTATTTTCCTCCTGGCATCTTTTTTCCCAGGGGTCTACGGCGGTGAGGGAGGGCAGTCTTCCTTTTCCTGCTTAAATCGCAATGCCCGTTTCGCTAATTCCCGTGCTTCTTCTATGGAAAGCACGATTCGCTTGGCGGCAATCACTTCTGCCACCAGTCTTAGCCGTTCTTCGCCCATGGACTTGGCGAGGATGGCGTAGGCTTCGCCAAAGGGATTGATCCGATCGCTCAAATCCATATCGAGTTCGGTCACCGAGAGGGCAAACTGCCGTTCCCCGTTGATCAAAGCAGTGTTTTTGGGAGGTTCTTGATCGCCAAGGTTGTAGGTGCCTCCGGCTTCGTTGACGGCTCGTTTTACCTGTTGAACCAGGTTGAGGGCGGCGATCGCATGTTGACGTACCGCTTGTCGATCCTCCTCATCCAGGGTGGGGAACTTCTCTTTGACGATTTTGCCCATGCGCACCTAGGTCAGTTCTTCAGACACCAGTTCTTCATCGAAATAGACCCCGCTCAATCGTTTGCTTGTCTTGGACAAAAGCCGTCACCAGCTCGGTCAGGTCTTCGCGGCAAATGCGACTGGCTTCTGGACTTTTGGGTTCCACTTGCCAATCTGCCCAAAAACCGAATTGACTCAGGGGTTCGTTATGGAAACTGGCGCCGATCGCCCTTTCAGGCACCACAATAATGGCCTGTTTGAGTCCCTGCTTTTCCAGCTTATCCAGGGCACTAAACATGAGGGCGCGACTTTTGCCAGAGGCGGGGGGCGATTTGATCAGCAGGTATTTTCGCCGCGTTTTTGGTAGGCACACTCCTGCATGGGGCGCATCCCGAGGGCGTTGGGCTGGGTGGAGGTGCCGTCTTGGGCGTAGGAGACGGATACGGCGGGAATGGCGATCGCTGAAAGCGCGCCTTTGGCGATCGGGTTGGTCATAGGATGCCTATCTCCTGAATGGCAAGGGCTAAAAATTCTTTGGCACGCTGAATTTGTTCGGTGGCTTGGTCAATGTTGATGGCATTGAATTGTCCATAGTCGCCGGTGGTGCGGAGTTCTTGAGCTTCAATTAAGAAACGGCAGAGGTCAGGTGAAATTCGGTGAGGCTTTGCAAATTCTCGCCCAAAAGCGGCAATGACAGCGGAATGATTGGAAAAAGACAGTCCTGCACCTTCTAAAAATGCTTCAGCAATATAAAACATGGTGCAATAGGCGCGGGAGGTTGCATAGTCTGGGTAGCCATTGGTGAGTAGTAGTTTTGCGGCTTCCAGGCTTTGTTGGGCTTTGAGCAAGAGTTCTCACTACTAATCGATCATAGCAAAACTCCTTCTGTGCGGATGTTCCGAAGCAGGTTGCTGTTACGAGTTTGGTAGTCGTTTTCAGCCATGAAGAGACAGCTAATGACAACGTCGTATTCAAGGGAAAGGTCGGCAACAATTTTGTCAGTTCGTTTAATTTCTTCGCCGGGGTTAATGGGAGCCTGCAAGACGACGAGAACATCAATATCTGAATCGGGTTCACTGTCTCCACGGGCTTGGGAACCAAAGAGGGTCAGATGAACGAGGCGAGCGCCATAGAGGTTTATCAGGTCTTGTTTAAGCTGTTTGAGGATAATTGACAGCATGGAATTCATGATTTACTGCTTTTGGTTTGACGATTAGTGGATTTCTTGAATGATGTCTGCTGACTGGTCATTTTGGTGTGCATCTCAAACAATTTCTCTAAGCGCTCGGTGTCGTTTTTGAACTTGCGCCCGATGTAGACTCTTTCAATGATTTCGTCATTTTTGTTATGGACTTCGCGGACGAGGGGAAATTCTTGATCCATGCGGATTGGGTCGTACATATCGGCGATGGTGGCGGGGAAGTAATGCTCTCTGGCTAATAAAATATCTTCGGCGCAACGGGTGAGATCGATTTTGTTTTGTTCGGTGAGGGTGGGAACGGGGAGGGTGTTCCAGCCGAGGGTATTAGAATATGAGAATCGCATTTCTAACCGCAAGCAAACTGTTCCGATCCAAACCCAGTGCAGGCGAGAGGCGACAAGTGCCATGTTCCACAGTGGAGCATCATAGAAAGCAAAGGCACTATCGCCAGCAATAGAACCCTGTGCAAGTAAAGTAAACGGTAAATATTCGTGATTTTCCGAACCATGGCGAGGTATAATAATTACAACTTCATCACCACGTTGTCTAACTTCGCCAAACTTATAAGGGATATTTGCGAGTTGCTTAGTTGTCTGTCGATTAGAAGAACTTCTTTGAGATTGAACAGAATCAAATCTTGAATTTAGCCAAGCATTACTTTTTGCTTCGGTATATTCTTCTTCATTTACCCAAATACATTGGCGTTGTTGACCTTTAATAAATTCTTGAGAACCAACAAAAGGATGAATAAAGTGAGAACTAACTTGATTAGATTGAATTGCTTTATTTGCTTCAGAGAAATTTAAAAGTAGGAAACCGCCTTCATTAGGCATATTACCGAAACTCATCTCATTAGTATCGGCTATTGGCTTTGATACAGGTTCAATTATGACATTTTGACCACTGATTAAATATGCGTTAATGTTGGTAGTCTCCTTGATGATAGTTTCGCCATTTGCGTCAATAGAGCAAAGCTTGCGTATTGGATTTCTATTATTTGAAATGCCAACTATAACAACAGTTGCACCTGCGTTATAACTAGGGAGATTTGCCCATTTAAAACTTGTATGTGCAAATATAATTTCTTGGCTATTTTCAAAAATCAACTTCCAAAGAATTTCAATTTGTCTTCCTTGACAAATGGAATTAGTCGAAACAAACGCCGCCGCCGATTTTTTTGTGTGCCATAGTCTGCTGCCTTGATAAACCAATCTGAAACATAATCAAGAGATCCCCAATTCTTCGCACGTCCATCAAAAATTTGTTTTAGATCATCCTTTTGTTCCTTCGATCGCCAAGTAGAACCCAACTAGGGAGGATTACCGCAAATATAAGTTTCTCCTCCCTCATTCACAAACTCAATTTCTGCCTCATCCCGCGATTCTTGCCACAAATCCAAATCCTCACGCTGCACCCTTACCCCCGTTCCCGTCGGCGGACAGAGACTCAACCAATCCAACCGCAACGCATTCCCGCAAGTAATCCAATTCTCACTCTTTAACGGCAAAAACTCCGCCAACGCCAAAATCTGACCGCGATACAACACATTGCACTGATATTCCGCAATAATCAACGCCAGCCGCGCAATCTCCGTTGCAAAATGGCGAATCTCAATCCCTCGAAAATTAGTTAACGGAATCACAGACTGGCGATCGCCCTCACCCCGACGCCGATTGATTTCATACTCAAGCGATCGCATCTCCTTATAGGCAATCACCAAAAAATTCCCCGCCCTGCAAGCAGGATCAAACACCCGAATCTTAGCGATCCGTTATCGTAAATTCAACAACTTGCGCCCATTGTCTCCCGCCGCCTCAAGCTGAGCGCGAAGATCATCTAAAAACAACGGATTCAGCACCTTCAGGATATTCGGCACACTCGTATAGTGCATCCCCAACGCGCCGCGCTCTTCTTCCTCGGCGATCGCTGAATCATCGACCCAAAAATATCAGGATTAATCTGCTTCCAATCCAGATTGCCAACGCGGATGAGGTAAGAGCGGGCAACCTTACTAAAACGCGGCACCATAACACCCTCACCCCCAGACCCGCTTCCAGGTAGCGAGAGGGGAGTAAGAGATTCTTCTTGTCCCCCTTCCCCCAAAGAGGGAGAAGGGGTTAGGGGATGGGGGACAAACAGCCCCCCATTCACATAGGGAACCACATTTGCCCAATTTTAATCTTCGCCGCTTCCCTCTCCTTCAAAGGCGTGCACATCGCCCGAAACAACTCCGCCAAAACCTCATGGGTATTTTCACCATCACTCATCTGGGCAACAGTCTGGGTAAACAAACCATCCCCATGAAAAATGTTGGTATCCTCCGCAAAAAAGCAGAAAATCAACCGCGCCATGAAGTGGTTCATCTCCTCGCGGCGTGCATCCGTATCCCAATCGGAATTGTTCTTCAGCAGCTCCACATACAACCGATTCAGCTGCCCGGTTGCCTTAATGTCAAAGGTATTTTCGCGAATTTGCTTAACCGTCGTAATTCCCGCTAGGGGCAAGAAAAAGCCAAAATGGTCATGAAAATCAGGATAGGCACAGGCCACAGTCTCCCCATCCGCCAGATTTTCTGCCTCAAAACTGGTGCCATCCGTCGCCAAGATAAACTTTGCCTTCTGCCGTGCCGTTGCCGGACTTTCCCGCAAAGCTGTGAGCGTCGCCGTCACTTCTCCTTCAGTGCACACCTTGATGTGGATATTGTTGCGTTGCAGCACTCCCCCCAAGTCCGATTGGTGGAATCTTTGCCTTGGCTTTGCAATCGCTTAATAGTGGTAGCTTTATTGCCAAATGCCTTGAGGAAAGCAAACGGGAACATCTCCGGGTCAAAGGGCAAACCCGCAAGCTGGGAAACCGCTTCTTCAATTTCGACGACATTCATTAGGTCAACCTTCAGTTCCCTAGGTAGTTCCTTTTGGGCTCGCCTTCCAATATAACTTTGTGATTCATAGCCCGGTTTCCCTCAGGTTAATTCAGGGCTTGACGGCGCACGGCAAGAAGACTGCCGAGTACACCCACACCTGCCCCAAAAATCAGCAGAGTGAGGGGTAATAAAAATTGCACTCGTAGATCCCTTACCAGCCCAAGGGTTAGAGATCGGATCAATTCCGGTTGGTTCACTAGCAATTCGGTAATCAAGTTAAGAATAATGGCTAGGGTTGCATAGGCGATCGCCGCTCCAGCCAGGCCAAAGAAGGTACCCTGTAGCACAAAGGGCAGGTAGATCCAAAGATTGGTGGCTCCGACTAATTGCATGACTTCGATTTCTTGGCGGCGGGCCAGGACGATTAGACGGATGGTAGTGGTAATCACAGCGATCGCCACAAGGGTAAAAATCACAACCAAAACGGAGCCACTGTTGGTGAGGGCTCGTCGCAACTCGCTGAGCCGCTCGACAACCTCGTTGGTGTACCACACTTCCCCGATACCAGGCAGTTGGGCGATGCGCTGGGCCACGGGTGCCAAGAGTTCGGGCGTTCGCACCTGCACCTTAAATTCATCGACAAGGGGATTAGCGCCCAGTTGCTGGGTGGCCGTTCCGACATCGGCTTGCCCCAAGTCTTGGAGCAGTTTTTGCCAAGCTTCTTCCCTGGGGATCACGCGGGCATAGGCTACCCCCTCGGTTTTCAACAGTTGGGCGTGGAGGCTATCGGCGGCAACATTTTCTTTGAGGTAGACCGACACCTCCAACTGGTTACCCATTTGGGTGAGCACAGATTCCAGTTGCCACGAAACCTGGAGGCTAGCCCCAAACAGAAACAGCAATACCGCCACCGTACTAATGGCGGCCCAGTTCATCCAGCCGCCCCGCTGAATGCCAATCAAAGTTTCTTTGAGCAGGTAATGGGACTGTGCAATCGCCCGCAGCATGGTCGTGCCTCCTAAATTGCCTGCCAGCATAGCAGATGCTACACGGGCAGCAAAGGATGGTGGATTTCGCCAAGCAGGGCTGCCCGCCGTGCTCCAGTCACCGAGGGCAGGTTGCCACACCGCTGATGCAGCCGCAGATAGCCCAAAACCGCAAAGGCGATCGCTTCCTTAAATTGGGGAGCAACACCGAATATGGTAGTGGAGTCTACCCGGGCGGGGGAAAGGGCTACAGACAGGGCCGCCATCAGGGTCGGGTTGTGACAACCGCCCCCCGAAACCAACACCCGGTCAGGATAGTTGGGTAAAAACTGCTTGTAGCTGTCGGCGATCGCCCAGACTGTCAGCTCGGTCAGGGTCGCGACCACATCGGCAGGCGTTAGTCCCCGTTGCTGGCATTCCCGTAAACGGTCAAAAAAATATCCCTTCCCAAAAGTTTCTCGCCCCGCAGATTTTGGCGGTGCTTGGATAAAAAACGGCTGCTGTAACCATTGCTGAATCAGTTCTCGGTCAACAGTTCCCAAACGGGCGATCGCCCCATCACGGTCAAAGGGCTGCTGAAATAAATGCTGCACTGCCAAGTCAATGAGCATGTTGCCCGGCCCATTATCAAAACCCAACACATAGCCTCCCTCCCGCCGTGGGGAGTTAGGAATATAGGTGAGGTTACTGATACCACCTATGTTCTGACAAACGCGATGCTCTGTTGGCTCGGCAAATAGTAACGCATCCACGGAGGGCACCAGCGGTGCGCCCTGCCCGCCCACCTCCAAATCCCCGCGCCGAAAGTTGCTAACGGTTGGCACCTGGGCCACCTGGGCCAACACGACCCCGCGCCCCAACTGAACTGAATAACCAAAACTTTGCTGGTCGGGCGGCCGGTGGTACACCGTCTGCCCATGGGAGGCGAGCCAGTCCGGTTGGATGCCACTCTCTTCGATCAACTGCCGCGCCACACGCCCAAAGGCGATCGCCACCGCATCATCTAACTCTGCAATTTCTGCCATACTGTGGGGCATCCCCTCCGCTAAAGCCAGCAAGCGACGGCGCAGATTCGGCTCATAGCCATAGGTTTTTGCTGCTAAGCAATGCACTGCAATTTGTCCCGCCGATTCCTCAATATCAGCGATCGCCCCGTCAATGCCATCCAGGGACGTGCCACTCATCAGCCCTAAAATTCGTATTGACCCCACCGGACTAAGACTCCGTCCCATTGCTGGCAAACTGCATCTGGTGATATTCCCACAGCTTGCCCCGGCGATCAATCAGTTCCCCATAGCAGCCCTGCTCCACAATCCGTCCTTTCTCCAGCACCACCACCCGATCCGCCTTCATAATCGTTGATAGCCGATGGGCGATCGCCACCACGGTCCGCCCCTCCGCCAGTTGCTCTAAGGACTGCTGAATCAGCCGCTCCGACACCGAATCTAGGGCACTGGTTGCCTCATCCAAAATTAGTAGCTCTGGATTTCGCAGCAATGCCCGGGCGATCGCCAATCGCTGCCTCTGCCCCCCCGACAGCCGCACCCCCCGATCCCCCAGCAAAGTCTCAAACCCCTCAGGCAATTCCTCAATAAACCCCAGGGCATTGGCTGCCAACGCCGCCCGATGAACCTGCTCAAAACTCGCTCCCTCCGTGCCGTAGACAATGTTTTCCTGCACCGAAAGATTAAAAATAAACGTGTCCTGACTAACAATCGCCATCTGCCGCCGCCACGACGCCACCCTAAATTCCCGCAAATCCGTCCCATTGACGAAAATTGCCCCCTGGTTTGGGTCATAAAAACGCGCCAACAGATCCACCACCGTTGACTTGCCTGCACCGGATGCTCCCACCAGCGCCGTCATTTTCCCCTTCTCAATGGTCAGATCCAATTCATAGAGCACCATCTGATCCCCGCCATAGCTAAAGGACACCGACTCAAAATGAATCGACCCCTGCAATCCGGGAAATTCCATCGTTCCATCCGGATAATAGGGTTTCCCCTCCGGAGATAACATTGCTGTGATCACATCCAAGGTGCCCCGCAGCGCGCTCAGCCGCGTTACCGTGCCAATCATGTCCTGCACATTGGGTAACATCCGCAACAGCACAAAGAAAAAAGTCAGCAACGCCGGCGATGAGACTGCGCCCCCCGCCCCCGAGAAAGAAATCAAAATCATCCCTACCAGCACCGCCGTAGAAAGGGCCTCCGCCATAGGCTTAGTCGCATTCGACAGGCGAGTCAATCGATGCTGCGCCATCATCATCCCCTCACTGGCAGCATAGTAGCGCCGTCGTTCCCGCTCTTGGGTGGCAAAAGCTTGGATGGTCCGCACCCCCGTCAGAAATTCCAGCACCACCGAAGACATCACCGCACTTGTCTTCGGCACCGCAAAACTGGCCTCCCGCATCCACCGATTCAATGCCGCCAGCCCCACTGCAATTCCGCCAAAAAACACAAAAGAAACCAGAGAAAGTTGCCACGATAGCAAAAACAATGACCCCAAGTAGGTCAGCACATTCAAAAAACGGGTAATTAGGGCGAACACACCCTGCATGATCTGGGAAATTCGCCCCGTCTCCGCAATAACCACACTCAACAAGTCACCTGTTTTCTGTTGCGCAAAATAGGTGAGGCTCAACGCTTGATACTGCTCAAAAAGCAACTTCCGTAAACGGTCAACTAGGCGTAGCTGGGTCAGCTCAGTATAAATTGCACTTAGATAATTAAAGATCGAACGCAGCCAACTGCACAGCAGAATTAAAGTCACAGCCCGCACCAACCGCTCAAAGGGAGCGCGATCAACCCCTAAAATCCACAGATCAAATCCGCTGATTCCGGTTTGGAGTGGGGCAGCATCCGGGGTTGTAATATTTTGTAGCAGCACCACCAGTAAACCAATGTTTGCCCCCTCAAACAGGGCCGCCAGCAACGAGACCGCTAAAGAAATGATAACAAGACGCTTAAAGAGCAGTAGCTGATGCCAGATATAACCATACTCACCAAACAGCATCTCAGAATTCCCCTACGCCTCCCCTACAGTAATCTCTCCGCCGATCCCCGTCAATGCAGCCGACAGCAGAAAGAATTATAAATAAAAAATATTGACGTTAAGAAACCAACTATTAGATACTGAAGTCGTAAGCATTAAAATACACAAATGCCTAGAACAAGCACCAAAACCATTAACAAAACCATCGCCAAAAAAATGACAACTGCCCGTCCTTTGACCGGCGAGGACTTGTTGCAGAAGATCAAAGAATTGGGCAACCTGCCAAAGGACGAAAAAGCCAAGGCCTGCGGCTATGTGACTATCACCAAGAATGGTCAAGATCGCATTAATTTGATGCAGTTTTACAATGCCCTAATCGAAGCTGATGGCCATGGTAAAGATAAGAAGACCAGTCAGAGGGGTGGACGCAGCGCCAGCTATCGAGTCAGCGTGCAGCGCAATGGCAACCTCCTGATCGGTTCTGTCTACACCGAACAAATGGGTTTGGAACCCGGTGATGAGCTGGAAATTCACATTGGACGCAAATACATTCAGCTGCGGCCGATTCATCAATTCGAGGAAGAAGACGACTAACATTTCCACCATCTATGCCCGCTTCCGTTCTACCTACTGACCGCCCTGTTACCCCATGGCTACTCCTATTACCAGCCATGGGGTTGCTGTCGCTGTTCGTTTTTTTTCCGGTGCTTTATCTTATTTTTCTGAGTTTTACTACCGGTCAATTCACCCGATCTGGCTTGACTTGGGTCGGGCTGACCCAGTTTCTTCGACTCCTGCGTGACCCCCAGTTCGGACAGGTCGTCCAAAGTACGATGATTTTTGGCATCGGTACTGTTGTTCCCAGCACCCTAATCCCCCTGGGGTTGGCGATCGCCCTGAACCGTCCGGGTCGCAACGCTGACGGACTTCGAGCCATATATTTTCTGCCTGCAATCACTTCAGCCGTAGCAGTCGGACTTGGTTGGCGCTGGCTTTTTCAGAATGATGGCGTGATCAATCAATTTTTTTCCCTGAATATCCCCTGGCTATCCGAGCCCCAATGGGCAATGACCATAGTCATCGCCCTGAGCATCTGGAAGCAAGTGGGCTTCAACATGGTCGTTTTCCTCGCTGGACTTCAAATTATTCCCCAGAGCCGCTATGAAGCAGCCGCCCTCGACGGGGCCAACCCGTGGCAGCAATTCCGATACATCACCTTGCCCGGACTCAGCCCCACTACTACCTTTGTGATTATCGCCACTACGATTTTCACCTTTCGCAGTTTTGAACCCATCTATGTAGTCACTGGCGGCGGACCCCTCGATGCCACCAATATCTTGGTGTATTTTGTCTACCAACAGGCCTTTGGTGCCTTTGATTTCGGCTATGCCGCTGCTGCTGCCACGGTTTTGTTTATTGGCGTTCTAGGTCTGGTGCTGTGGCAACTACGGACGGAGTCGTAATTGCCCCATAGGTTCGCCCTCGCCATTGTTTGGGGCGGGACAGCGCCGACAACCAAATGCGCATCACCGCCAAGGGATCTGCCGTTGGTGACAACCAAAACCATGCACCCACCTCTGTATAGCTGTTGCGAATGCCGACTACCAAAAGCCAGCGAATTACCACTAGGAATACATTCAAACCAAGCACAATTTGGACAATCTGCCCTTTCGCGGGCAAGAACGGCAACAGTAGCACCAACGGCAGCGGTAAACCTTGAACTGCCGTTAGAAACAAACAGTCTCCCAAGGTTTGTCCCAAGGTTGAAGCGTCCTTTAAATCGAGCGATCGCCCCCATTCCTGCCACGTCTCCATCAGCGAGGTATACATCCGCACCCGTATCACCTGGCAGCCGTCCAAAAAACCAACCCGATATCCCCGCTGTGCTGCTGCCCGCACGAGTGTCACATCGTCACAGAAGGAAGACCGCGCCAGCTCATAGCCACCCAACTGCTCCAGAACCGACCGTCGCACTAGGAAACATTGCCCGTTGGCCAGTACCCGCTCCGGTGTAAACTGCTGGCGATCGCCCGTTGCCCCAAACCGGTAGATCAGTGTCACCAAAAGCGCCGGTTGCAGCCATTGCTCCCCGGCAGTTTTCAAAATAAATCGGGGCGACAGTGTCACCAGATCAAACCCCTCCGCTTCCGCGGTCTGAATCGCCCCGTGCACCAGTCCCGGCTGCGGTACCGTATCGGCATCCAAACCCAAAATCCATTCGCTATGCGGATGAGAACGCAGAAACCCATTGTGTAACGCCCAGGGACGCCCCACCCATCCCGGTGGCAACGGGTCATCAGTCACTAGGTGGAGTGGTGATGGAAATTCCATCTGAACCTCCAACACATATTCCGGTGTTCCATCTTGGGACCGGCTATCTACCACCAGAACTTCTGCCACTGGCTCACTTCGCAATGCTTCAAGACAAGTCGGCAAGCGCGATCGCTCGTTGAGTGTCGGTATCACCACCGAAACCGATGCCAGTGTTGCATCAATTTTGGGCGCGATCGGCGGAATTCTCCTTGGAGCCGAAGAAAGACGGATCAATAAAATCAGCAGCGCTGCCCCTTGCACAAACAGCAGCAACAACATCAAGCAGCCACCAAAGGTCGGCGCACCACCACCTCATCAATTAGTCCATACTCCTTAGACTCATGGGCAGACATAAAGAAGTCCCGATCAGTATCCTGCTCAATGCGCGGCAAATCTTGACCCGTGTGCAAGGCTAGCAACTCATTAAGACGATTCTTATGGTAAAGAATCTCGCGGGCTTGAATCTCGATATCCGTCGCCTGACCTTGGGCGCCCCCCAGTGGCTGGTGAATCATAATTCGGGTATGGGGCAAAGATAAGCGCTTACCCTTCGAGCCACCTGCCAACAAAAACGCCCCCATACTCGCTGCTAGACCAACACAAATGGTCGAAACATCGGGACGGATGTGTTGCATCGTGTCGTAAATTGCCATGCCCGCGGTCACCGAACCGCCGGGTGAATTAATGTATAAAAAAATATCTTTCTCCGGATCCTCTGCCTCAAGAAACAGCAACTGAGCCACAATCAGGTTAGCCAGATCATCGGTCACCTGCTGCCCCAAGAAGACAATACGTTCCCGTAATAAACGCGAGAAAATGTCGAAGGCGCGCTCTCCACGCCCAGACTGCTCAATCACCGTTGGAATCATACCGAGTCACCTAGAGGCATAGTAAATGTAGATTTCATCTTAAACCATGAATCAGCCGAGTCTGGCGAATGCCAGTAGCCGCACCAATCCTTGGTGAAATCTTGAATATCCATTGACAAAGCTTAACATTTTGATACAATTTCAATAACGTCAGATTTACTGTCGTCAAGAAAGTTAGAACTCTAAGGTATTAGAACAATGACAACCGCCGTACAACGGCGCGAAAGCGCCTCCGTGTGGGAACAGTTCTGCCAGTGGGTCACCAGCACCGAAAACCGCCTTTACATTGGTTGGTTCGGCGTACTGATGATTCCCTGCTTACTAG
>JAAUUH010000088.1 GCA_012031145.1 Oscillatoriales cyanobacterium SM2_2_1
CTCCCGCCCCCACCCTCCTGCTTACCCACGGCAGCAGCCGCCGCGAAGCCCAGGAAGAATTTTGCCAACTCTGCACCGACCTGCACTGCCTGCCCGCCTCATGGCGCATGGCCCCATGGCTCGGCGATCGCTTGCAGCAGTATCCCGGAGCCCACGTCATGCCCTACTTAATTCGTTCCTTGCCCACCGACATTGAGCCGTTCATTGCATCCCTCGGAGGCACCCTGCTTCCTAATCCCCTCCCACCTCGGGCGATCGCCACCTTGACAATTCAGCAATTTTCCCGATCTATGGATCAATGCGACCCAGTACACTGGGAGAAACTTACCCGTGCCCATGCTACAGCCACGCACCGTGATTGCTAGCTTTACCCTCCTTGCCTTGGGAGCGGCACTATTGCTTTGGGCGCGTGACTCCGCGCTTCCGTGGGTTGTCCTGGGTTTGCTCTTGGGGCTGGGGCTGCAATCTCGCCCTAGCCAATCAAACTCCGCCAGTGCTATCCTTGAGCACCTTGGTGCAGGGATGCTCCTGATCAACGGCTGCAATCGGATCGAGTGGGTCAACCCCATGGGCTGTCGCCTGTGGCGCACCTCCTCTGACTGCCTGCTTGGGCAACCATTACCCAGCTCCGCCATCGAACTTGATTCCCTCATCGAGAGCGTCCGCAAGCAGCCCCACACAATCCACATCGGGGAGTTTGCTCTTCCCGAGAATCGAATCGGTCGCGCTGTTGCCACCGCCCTCCCCACTAAGAGCGTCATTAGCGTTATTTTGCTGATCGAAGACATCTCCGTTTCCAAGGCCATGGATCGACTCAAAACCGACTTTATGACCAGTGTCTCCCACGAACTTCGCACCCCCCTTACCTCCGTGCTCGGCTTCACCAAGGTCGTTCGTAAAAAGCTAGAGGAAACCCTCCTGCCAAAGCTGACCGATGACAATGACCCCAAAAGCCGCAAAACCATTGGTCAGGTGCGCGAGAACCTTCTAGTCGTCCAGCAGGAGTCCCAGCGACTGACAGAAATTGTTAACACCGTCCTAGATTTGATGAATCTTGAATCAGGACAGGTAGTTTGGCGGCAAGAACAGGTGGCGATCACTGAGGTGCTCACCGCCGCCCTGGCCGAAGCCCAATCCCTTTTTGCTGCCAAGGAGTTGTCAATCACCCTTGACCTCGATCCCAGTCTCCCCAAAATTACTGGCGATCCCATTCGTCTCCAGCAGCTCTGCTGGCATCTGCTCACCAATGCTGCCAAATTTACCGAGCAGGGAGGGCTGACCTGTACAGCCTCTCTCAACCGCGACAGCCAGCACCCCAAAGTTTTGCTCCAGTTTCGGGACACAGGCATCGGCATCGCCGCCAGTGAACACAGCGTAATCTTTGAGAAATTCCGCCAGCTAGGTGATGTGCTCACCAACAAACCTAAGGGCTTAGGCTTGGGACTGCCGATTTCTTTGGCGATCGTCAAACATCACGGCGGGGAATTGTGGGTCGATAGCGATTTGGGGGAAGGCAGTACCTTTTTTGTCTCCCTCCCCATCACTGGGTCGGAGTTGGTACAGGGCTAGGAGCCGTAAACCGCTCCTGGGCGTCTCGACTTTCGTAGATGCAATCGACTAAGGGCTGCCGATCCAAGTCCCCCGTGAAGCCAAAGGTATTCATCCGATCCTTGCAGGTGCGAATGTCCTGCTCCCGGATGGCCCCTTTTTGCAACAGTAAATTCCAGT
Source organism: Oscillatoriales cyanobacterium SM2_2_1 (assembly GCA_012031145.1). GTDB lineage: Bacteria > Cyanobacteriota > Cyanobacteriia > Pseudanabaenales > Pseudanabaenaceae > UBA999. Next base: position 1,729 of record JAAUUH010000088.1, read on the forward strand.
TATTGGGCAGCACCACGCAGCCGGGGACAGGCTCGGCCTGCCCCACATACACATTAAATGGGTTTAAGGTCACGTAGACTCGACTGGTAACGACCATAGCCGAAGAGCCATAGTTGTTGCAGAAATCGCGGCTGGGTGCCAAGTTGTCCAATCGAATGGCATCAACCGTGCGCGGGGTGGGATTCAGGGTGGAAATCGCAATCCCGACCCCCAGTCCCACGGCAAAGATGGCCCCAGCGATCGCCAATTTCACCGTTGTGGACGTGTCCGATGAAGGCGCAGAATTCATATTCGTATAGGAGCGACTGCGACGTGCCATATCACATTATTCCAATCAGTACCCGTAGCCATTGCTCCCATCCTAACCCTACTGCTGCACAAACCGCAGTTCCTGCTGGATGGTCAGGGTCATTGCTAGATTTGGCTCAATCACCGTCACTTGGGGAGCGGTCACGTTACCCAGAATGGCACCGGCCACTGCCCCGCCAAGAATTTTTTCTGTCGAAAGAACGCGATCGCCAATCACCCCCGCAAGCACCGCTGCGGTCGCAGCGCCGATGGCAGTATCCACGGCAATGGAACCTAATCCCGTTTCCCGAGGATCCTTCACGTCATTAATTGTCGATGATTCCGCCTGCAAACGGATGGTCGCCCCGCGGCTGGTCAAACTTTGGGCCACATACTTTGAGCCCCCCGAGACCGGCACAAACTGTCCCTCAATTGTTGCCCCCACCGGAATCAAAACGGTGCCACTGCGATCGCGCACCTCCTGATCTACCCGCAGTTGGGCCGACACAGTCTCACCCGAAGGGATATATAGCGTCTCCGATCGCACCAATCGGGTCACCAGAGGTTGCCCGGAAGGCAGGATAAACGTTACCGTGTTGCCCAAGGAGTTGGGAAACCGTCGCCCTGTTCCTGTCTGGGCCAGGATTGCCGCCGGCGAGATGACACAGAGGCACAAAATACTCAGGGAGCGATCGCCCCACGCCAAACCAGTCGATGCATTGCCATAACCATCTCCTCCTTAACTGCAGTGATGAATTCAGGAATCGATTAGCTGCTCAGAAATTGGGAAATAAAAAGGGTAGGAAATCCCTACCCTCAACCAAGCCAAGCAATTCCTAGCCGTTATGACTGAGCGCGGGCTGGGGAAGTTTCACCTGGGACAAAAGATGATCCAGCACCTCTCCCTCAATCACCTCTGTTTCTAGGAGTTTCTCAGAGAGCGTCTCCAGTAACTCGCGGTTTTGGCTCAGAATCCCTAGCGCCCGTTCATGGGCCGCCTCCACAATCCCCTTAATTTCGCGGTCGATGGACTCCGCCGTCTGCGGACTCACCGTTCGCCCCGCATTCATGCCACCAAGGAAATCGCTGCGCCGCTGCTGATAGGCAAGGGGCCCAAGGGTTTCACTCATGCCATAGGTGGTCACCATCTGCTCCGCCAGTTCCGTGGCCCGCTGGAGGTCGTTACTTGCCCCCGTCGTGATGCTGTTAAAGATTAACTCCTCCGCCGATCGCCCCCCCAAAAGGGTAGAGATCTGAGCTTCGATGTCTTCCTTACTCATCAAGAACCGATCCTCGGTGGGCATTTGCAGGGTGTAGCCAAGGGCGGCCATGCCCCGGGGAATAATAGAAATCTTTTCCACCTTGCCGCTCGCTGATGCCAAGGCCCCAACCAGGGCATGGCCCACCTCATGATAGGCAACGATGCGCTTTTCTTGCTCATTGAGCACGCGGCTTTTCTTTTCTAGCCCAGCCACCACCCGCTCTACCGCTTCGGAAAAGTCCGCCATAACCACGGCTTCTCGCCCAGCCCGCGCGGCTAGGAGCGCCGCTTCGTTCACCAAGTTGGCTAGATCGGCACCGGCAAATCCCGATGTGCGCCCAGCAACCACTTTAAGATCCACCGTTGCGTCCAAAATCACCTTGCCCGCATGGATTTTGAGAATCGCTTCCCGTCCGGACTTGTCTGGGCGATCCACTAGCACCTGGCGATCAAAACGACCGGGACGTAGCAAAGCTGGATCGAGGGATTCGGGACGATTGGTGGCAGCCAAGACAATTACTGTCGTGCCATCGGCGCCGAAGCCATCCATCTCCGTCAATAGCTGATTTAGGGTTTGCTCTCGCTCGTCATTGCCACCATAGAAGCCGCCGGATGCCCGTGACTTGCCAACCGCATCGAGCTCGTCAATAAAGACGATGCAGGGCGACTGCTTTTTGGCCTGCTCAAACAGATCCCGCACCCGTGCCGAACCAACACCAACAAACAGCTCCACAAACTCCGAGCCGGAAATACTGAAAAACGGCACTCCGGCTTCCCCTGCCACGGCCTTAGCCAGTAAGGTTTTACCAGTACCGGGGGGGCCGATCAACAGAACGCCCTTGGGAATCTTGGCCCCAATGCGGGTATATTTTTCTGGAGTTTTGAGAAATTGGACGATTTCCTCAAGTTCGGCTTTGGCTTCATCGACGCCGGCTACATCGGCAAATAGCACCTTGGGCGCACTCCCTTCCACATATACCTTGGCTTTGCTCTTGCCAATTTGCAGTCCTCCAGAGGCACCCCCCCGGTTAAAGAGCTGGAAGATCCCGACAAAGATCAGGGGTGGCAGAACCCAACCCAGTAGGGTGCTAAACCAATTGGTTTTAGGAGCCGGAGCCGCCGAAAACTCAACACCATTGGTTTGGAGCAAATCGGGCAATTTGAGGTCAAAAATGGGGGTCGTTGTCAGGATCTCACCCCCGCGATCGCCCACACTATTCCGCAATTGGTAGGTAATCAGTTCTTGTCCAATAGAAGCTCGGGAAACTTGATTGCTCTGAACCTGATGAACAAACAAGCTGTAGGGTACCTTCGGCAACTGGGGCGCAGCAAAGGCGGTAAAGATAAAGTTGAACGCCAAAAGTCCGGCACCTACGAGGAGCAAGATATTGCCAATCTGGCGCGATCGCGATCGCTTAGGGTCTTCATTTTTAATCGCCATGACACCAACGTAAGTAAAAGTTATGTTCATTATAGATAGTGCTGCTCCCGGGCATTGCTCTGCCCATGGAGGGTTTGCCGAATCCTTGCTTGCATTTTTAGGACTGGTGCGGTAGCGTGTATGGGCAAAAAGGGGAGCCCAAACCCGCCCTATGGAAAGCGACCTGCCACTACTGGAATTACCACGAGCCTCCCAGACCCTCGAGCAAATTATTGACCAGAATTCCCTGCCCCAATCCGACTTGCCCAGTCCAGCCCCAGTGCGGTCCATCCCCGAAGTATTGCAGGCCCAATTCAAAACAATTCAGAACAAGCTTTATCTATTTTTGCCCTCCCCCAAGGAAATTATCGACGACTCCGGGGAACTCCACGTTAGCCTGACCTGGGCGGAACTGCTGGAGCAGCTTGAACAGCACATTATCGCCACCAATCGCTCCTGGCAAGTCAACACTCCTTTCTACCTCCAAGCGGGCGATCGCCTTCTAGATAGTCGGCAACTTCAGGAGCTCATCGATGCCCTGCAACACCACGGACTGTTGCTCCAGGGGGTGACCACGCTGCGCCGCCAAACCGCTGTCACTGCCGCAACTATGGGACTCTCCGTTGAGCAGGGCACCTACCTCCAAGACTTACCTGGCATGGCCGAGCGCACCCTAGCTGCCGATCCTTTGTACATTAAAATGACTGTCCGCTCCGGCACGGAGATCCGCCATACGGGCAGCATTGTGGTCTGTGGCGATGTCAATGCTGGTGCCGAACTCATTGCCGATGGGGATGTGTTGGTATGGGGCAAAATGAAAGGCCTAGCCCACGCTGGAGCCCGGGGCAACGCCCAGTCCATCATTATGGCTTTGCACTTAGAGGCCATGCAGGTGCGGATCGCCGATTTTATTGCCCGCGTCGATCCACCCAGCACCCAGTTCTGTCCCGAAGTCGCCTACGTCCACGCCAGTGGCAGAGGAATGCCCAGCATTCAAATTGTCCGTGCGATCGATCATTCAGCCAAACACCATGAGTAGAACTATCGTCGTCACATCGGGTAAGGGCGGGGTCGGCAAAACCACTTCCTCCGCAAATTTGGGCATGGCCCTCGCTAAGCTGGGGCGCAAGGTTGTGCTAGTCGATGCCGATTTCGGTCTGCGCAATCTCGACTTGCTTCTGGGATTGGAAAATCGTGTGGTTTACACTGCCCTTGAGGTCATTGCCCGGGAATGCAAGCTCGATCAAGCCCTTGTGAAGGACAAACGCCAGCCCAACCTGTCGCTTTTGGCCGCTCCCCAAACGCGCAATAAAACTGCTATCACCGCTGCCCACATGAAAGCCCTTGTGGATGTCCTCGCCCGCTACTTCGACTATGTGCTGGTGGATTGTCCTGCTGGCATTGAAACTGGTTTTCAAAATGCGATCGCCGGGGCCAAGGAAGCCATCATTGTGACTACCCCGGAGATTTCTGCCGTGCGGGATGCTGACCGGGTGATTGGACTACTGGAAGCCAACCGGATTAAGGATATCAAGTTAATCATTAACCGGTTGCGTCCCAACATGGTAAAAAGTAACGACATGATGAGCGTCGAAGACGTGCTTGAAATTCTTTCGGTAAAACTCATCGGTGTGATTCCCGAAGATGAGCAAGTGATTGTCTCAACCAACAAAGGGGAACCCCTGGTATTATCAGAAAAATTGCCCCTTGCTGGGCTTGCCTATGAAAATACTGCCCGGCGACTCGATGGCAAGGAGGTAGAGTTCATTGACCTCAATGCCCCCCGCGACAATCTCATTGCCCGTATCCAACGCTGGTTCGCGAGGTAGTCATGATCACCCAGTTGCTTGAACGCTTATTTTCGGGTCGCCCCAAGGCCACCAGCGGCCAGCAGGTCAAGCAACGGCTCAAATTTATACTGGCCCATGATCGCGCTGCTATTTCCCCACCCATGTTTGAGGCTATGCGCCAAGAAATTTTGGCCGTCGTAGCCAAATACGTCGATCTTGATGAAGATAGCCTTGAGATCCGCCTAGAATCCGATAACCGCTACACAGCCGTGGTGGCCAATATGCCGATCCGGCCGCTGCGTGGCGAAGATCCCACGGAAGTAGCCCCCGAATTTGCCTCCGAAGAGTTGACCCTGACGGGCCCGACGGAGCCTAAACTGGAAGAACCCAGTGACTCCAGTTTTTAGCTTTTTAGCCCAAAATTCAGAACACGGGGTATTGTGCGAGTGCATCCGCATCGGTGTGGCGTTCCCAAGATGGTTGCTGCGCCCGTGGTTAACCGATGCATTACTCTAGTGGTCTGAGCCTAGCCAATCCCGTCCTACTCCATGCTCACCTTTGCCCAGTTTCAAGCCCACGTTCAGAGCGGCAGGAATTTCATTCCCCTATATCAAGAACTGATCGCCGACCTCGATACCCCGGTCTCAGCTTGGTATCGCGTCTGCCAAGGACAGCCCTACAGTTTTCTGCTGGAATCGGTGGAAGGTGGCGAACGGATGGGGCGCTACAGTTTACTGGGCTGTGACCCCCTTTGGATCCTAGAGTCCCGGGGCGATCGCACCACCCAGACTTGGCGCGATGGGCGACAGCAGGTTCATAGGGGCAACCCCTTTAATATCGTTGCCGGTGCGATCGCCCCTATTGCGCCCCTGATCCCCCCTGACCTGCCCCCTACCCTTGGGGGACTGATTGGCTATTGGGGCTATGAACTAATTCGGTGGATTGAACCCCGCGTGCCCGTCTATGCTCCCCAGGACGAGGACGTTCCCGATGGCATCTGGATGCAAATGGATAGCCTGCTGGTTTTTGATCAGGTGCAACGCAAAATTTGGGCGATCGCCTACGGAGACCTAGTCACCTACCCCGATGCCGCAGTGGCCTATCGCCAAGCCCAGCAGAGGCTCACCGCTCTCCTCGAAAAACTGCGATTGCCCCATCCCGTTGCCCCCATGGCCTGGGTATCCCCTGCCGACCGACCGGCGATCACCTATGAAAGCAATTTCACTGCCGCGCAATTTACCGCTGCCGTAATTACTGCCAAGGATCATATCCGCCAAGGGGACATCTTCCAAGTGGTGCTCTCCCAAAGGCTCAGCACCCCCTTTAGCGGCGACCCGTTCACCCTCTATCGCTCCTTACGGGTGATCAACCCATCTCCCTACATGGCCTTCCTCCACTTCCAAACTTGGCAACTGATTGGCTCCAGTCCCGAAGTTCTCGTCAAAGCCGAACGCCACGACAACACCCGATGCACCCTTCGCCCGATCGCCGGCACCCGCCCCCGGGGCCGAACTGTCGCGGAAGACCAAGCCCTAGCCCTTGAACTGCTCGCTGACCCCAAAGAAACCGCCGAACATATTATGCTCGTAGACCTCGGCCGTAATGATTTAGGTCGGGTTTGTGACAACGGCAGCGTCCACGTTGATGAACTGATGATCATCGAACGCTATTCCCACGTGATGCATATTGTCAGCAATGTCATTGGCACCCTGAGCCCCAAGCGTACGCCCTGGGATCTGCTGCAAGCCTGTTTTCCTGCGGGCACCGTCAGCGGTGCCCCCAAAATTCGCGCCATGGAAATCCTCCATACCCTGGAAGGCGATCGCCGTGGAGCCTATTCTGGAGCCTACGGATATTACGACTTCGCCGGTCAACTCAACACCGCCATCACCATTCGCACCATGGTCGTTCAGAACGGTCGGGTCAGCGTCCAGGCAGGTGCTGGCATCGTCGCCGACTCCGATCCCCACACCGAGTACCAAGAGACCCTCAACAAGGCTAAAGGAATGCTCGAAGCCATTCGATGCCTTTGCGATTCTTAAAACCTAAGTTAGAATAGAAAAGCACATTTTTTAGACCCAATAAAGTACCATGGCAGTCCCGAAGAAACGCACCTCAAAAGGTAAGCGCAACCAACGCAAAGCCGTCTGGAAACGCAAAGCCACTGTCGCCGCCCAAAAGGCCCTCTCCCTTGGCAAGTCCATTCTGACCGGACGTAATACAGGATTTGTCTACCCTGGTGCCGAAGAAGCGGAATCTGAAGAGTAGCATCATCTAAACCTTCGCCTATTCCCCAATTGCTATGTTTGATGAACTTACAGAACGCTTTGAATCAGCTTGGCGCAAAATGCGCGGTACCGACAAAATTTCGGACAGCAACATTCAAAGCGCGATCCGCGAAGTTCGTCGTGCCCTCCTAGAAGCTGATGTCAATCTCTACGTCGTTAAAGAATTCGTAGACAACATTTCTAAAAAAGCCCTTGGCACTGACGTTATAACTGGCGTCCGTCCCGACCAGCAGTTTATTAAGGTTGTCTATGATGAACTAGTCACCCTCATGGGCGAGGAAAACGTTCCCCTCGCTGCTGCCAATCCTGCTCCCACGATTATTTTGATGGCGGGGCTTCAGGGGACGGGTAAAACCACCGCCACTGCTAAATTGGCCCTCCATCTACAAAAACAGCACCGCACCTGTTTATTGACTGCTGCCGATGTCTATCGTCCCGCCGCGATCGCCCAGCTTCAAACCCTTGGCCGCCAGATCGATGTTCCCGTGCATTCCCTCGGAGCCGAAGCCAATCCCGTAGATATTGCCCGCACTGGCATTGAACGCGCCCGCAATGAAGGCTTTGATACGGTGATTATTGACACCGCTGGGCGGCTGCAAATTGACCAAGACATGATGGCCGAGTTGCGCCAGATTAAAGATACGATTCAGCCCCATGAGGTGCTCCTAGTCGTCGATGCCATGACTGGACAAGAGGCTGCCAACCTCACCCGCACCTTCCACGAGCAGATCGGTATCACCGGAGCGATTCTCACCAAACTGGACGGTGATACCCGGGGTGGGGCTGCCCTTTCTGTGCGGCAGATCTCTGGACAACCCATTAAGTTTGTTGGCGTCGGCGAAAAAGTTGAGGCGCTCCAACCCTTTTACCCTGAGCGAATGGCCTCACGCATTCTTGGCATGGGTGACGTTCTCACCTTGGTCGAGAAAGCCCAGGAGCAAATCGACCTTGGCGATGCTGTCAAACTACAGGAGAAAATTCTGGCGGCAAGGTTTGACTTCGATGACTTCCTGAAAAATACCCGCATGATGAAAAACATGGGTTCCTTCGGGGGCATGCTCAAACTCTTACCCGGTATTAAAATCAACGATACCCAATTGCAGCAGGCTGAACAGCAGCTTAAACGCTGCGAAGCCATGATCAGTTCCATGACCAAACAGGAACGGCAAGACCCCGATCTGCTCTCTCGCAGCCCCAGTCGCAAACTGCGCGTTGCCAAGGGCTCGGGCTACACTGCCCAAGACGTCACCAAATTGGTGGCCGACTTCCAAAAAATGCGTACCATGATGCAACAAATGGGTGCCGGTAAAATGCCTGGATTTCCTGGCATGCCGGGAATGGCATCGCCGACCAACCCATCAGCGGATATGCCCTCCCTCTACGGCAAGAAAAAGAAGAAAAAGAAAGGTTTCGGTGAGCTGTAGTCCACTATGGCTAGGGGCTATCACAATTTAGCTGTCAAATACAGCTATATTCGGGTGGGTTCGGACATCGAAGGACAAGGAGGGTTGGGGGCTGCGCCTCCAGCCATCAGCCCCTAGTCCGTAAACTCCGACGGCCGCTGCAACTTGATCCCGCAAGGCTTCCAACTTGAATTGATGACATGCCCTAACTTGGTTTGTCTCCGGTTGCGCTCCGTCGTTTTGAGGCTGAACTTTTGAGGCTGGACTTGAGTTTCAGATCTAAAGTTGCTTGTAACAGGATACGCCGTAGAAGCCGCCTAGAAGTTACTGGGGTACCAAAACATGCCCTTAATTCCCTCTGGGTCGGGGCTAAACCCTAGCCCACGGTAAAAATCCACCACATGGCTATCGGCAAACAGACTAATATTGCTGATATCTGCTCGCCGCAGTTCCCGAATCACCTCTTGCATTAAAGACTTACCCAATCCCTTGCCCTGGAAGGCGGGATGCACCACCACATCCCAGATTGTGGCATTGAAGGCGTGGTCTGAAGTGGCTCGCGCAAACCCAATTAGCCGCCAATAGGTAGTCGTGCGGCGTTCCCAGAGGGAGATCACCACAAAACTATGCTGGAGGGCTACGCGTACTTTTCGCAGGGGTCGCCGGGCCCAGCCTACGGAGTCACAGAGGGTTTCTAACTCGTAAAGATCAATTTCGCGATCGCTACTGAAAAAAAACTGGCCATTGCTCTGGGGTACAGGACGAAACTTTTGCTTCTTCGCGTTGTCAGTAGCGTCGGCATTGAACAAATTCCAGAAACCCATTGATGACGGCCGTGAACGACTTTAGATTAAAATTTTAACCAGTGATTGGCTGGCTTCCGGTGCCGGAAAAACTTATCTATTCTATCTTTAATTGGCGAAACCCAGTGCACTTGCCCCACGGAGGCAGCATATGACTTCCGGACTCAAGAATTCCACCATTGAGCTGCTGCGACGATTTAATCAAAGTTTTCCGCAGTTTTATGAGCAATATGCCAGCACTGAAGTGCAGATGCACAACCTTCGCCTTGCCTACCAGATCTACCAGACCCAAGAGGCGGTCATCGATATTAAGACGGAAGGTAACAAGACCATTTTCAATTTTGCCTATCGCAACCAGTCCTTTTTGCTCAGTGATATTTTTGGCGTTCTGGCAGCCTATGGATTAACGATCCACGAAATGGAACTCTATGGGCAGATCCGAGCACCGATGCTCATTTTCCTGAAGCTTTCCCTCACCCGTTCCAAAATGCCCCTAACGCCAAAGACGGCGGAAAACGTCCATAAAGCAGTCCGGGAGACCCTATTGGGCCGCTTTGAAGTTGAAGAAATGCTGTCTCTTGAATTCAACCTCAATTCCGGATTGCAGCGGGTACAAATTAGCTTTCACTTAGATCGGGTCTACAACCTGCCATCCCTAATGATTGAGGCGGACAACCAACCGGGCATGTTTTACAAGATTATGAATGCCATTTGGCAAGAAGACCTCTTGGTCGTCAGTGCAAATTTATTGATATGGAAGGGGCGGACGCGCCTGATTGTGTACTTGCTGGGTCCTAATGAAAACCTGATTCCCGAGTATCTGGGGGAAAAGATTGCCGAGAGCCTACAGCATCGTCTCTCAGCGGAGGGCTAGGGCGCGTCTTCAATGTGGGTTATAGCTATATTCGGGTAGGTTCGGACATCGAAGGACGAGGGGGGTTTGGGGGCTGCGCCCCCAGCCAGGGTTTCTACCCCTGCCACCCCGTCCTAACCAAGTTATTTAACAGCTATTAGAAGC
>JAAUUH010000089.1 GCA_012031145.1 Oscillatoriales cyanobacterium SM2_2_1
AAAAAATAAGGGCGTCAGATCAAACTGAGCTTTTTTTCTGGCAGTTTGAAGAATGTCATGAATTGCATTTTGGGTCGCTGCTCGATGTGGCTCGTTAGTATTTTCGTCATTAAAGAAAAGAGGGAGAGCAATAGAGGTGTTATCGCCCTTGATAGCTTGGATCTCAGGAAAAAATTTTTAACCACCATTGTCATATGTTCTAGGGAAAATAAGTTATTGTGCTCCGTGGAATTTCCTTCCCAGCAGTTGACCCCAAAGTTGGCAGACAGCTTGACAGTATTCCGATCCACCTAGAAAAGGTTCCTGACGCGCCCTATAACCTCCATCAGTAACATCGGATTGGTTTTAATGCGCAAAAAATATCATCTCCATGGCTCTTGCGGGCAGCCTGGATTGCTGTGTCATTTCCAGTGTTGAACTCGGGATGGATTTTGACATCTAAAAAGCCTACGGAATTCAGCAGGGGGCGAGCAAATAGATCGCGTACGGTTGCCTCTGACGCATTCAGGGGTGGTTTTTGTAGTCCTGCCTTGAGGTGCACGGTCAGGAGTGCGGCTGTGTTCATCATTCAAGCCTCGGGGGATATTACCGGGTGAGTTTTAAGATGAGTCTGGCAACATCATACTAGAGTGGGGTACGTTTTTTAGGGCGATCCGCTGGGGATTTGCTCAGTCTCGGCTGGGGACAGGACATATAGAATAAAGTAACGTCACGATTACTATGTTTGTGCCCCTATGACCAGTCTCTTTTTAGAACGATTGCACCATCCTGAGAAGCCCGTGATTGTGTTTGATGGCGGCATGGGTACCCAGATTCAAGCCCAAAATCTCACCGCAGAGGACTTTGGCGGCCCAGAGTATGAGGGGTGCAATGAGTATCTAGTGATGACAAAGCCGGGGGCGATCGCCCAGGTGCACCGCAACTATTTGGCCGCGGGCGCGGATGTGATTGAAACCGATACCTTTGGTGGTACAAGCCTAGTGCTGAATGAATACGACCTAGGGCACTTGGCCTATGACATTAATCGGCGGGCCGTGGAGCTCGCCAAATCGGTAGCGCAAGAATTTAGCACCCCGGACAAGCCCCGGTTTGTGGCGGGTTCCATCGGCCCGGGCACAAGGTTGCCTACCCTGCTCCATATTGATTTTGATACCTTGCATCGGGCCTATGTGGAGCAGGTGCGCGGGCTCTATGACGGCGGTGCGGATCTACTGATCGTGGAAACCTGCCAGGATGTGCTGCAAATCAAGGTGGCTTTGGGGGCGATCGCCCAAGTCTTTACCGAAAAGGGAGCGCGATTGCCCCTGGTGGTGTCGGTGACCATGGAAACCATGGGGACCATGCTGGTAGGGACGGCGATCGATGCCGTGGTGGCGATTTTGGAACGCTATCCTATCGATGTGTTGGGGCTAAACTGCGCCACGGGCCCCGATTTAATGACAGAACACATTCGCTATTTATCCCAACATTCACCCTTTACTATTTCCTGTATTCCCAATGCCGGACTGCCGGAAAATGATGGCGGCCAGGCGGTCTATCATTAACCCCCGATCAATTGCGCGACCATCTTAAGGTGTTTATCGAAGAGTTGGGCGTGCAGGTGATCGGCGGCTGCTGTGGCACTACTCCAGAACACATCCGGGCCTTGGCTGAGGCGGCGCGATCGCTGCGACCAAGGTCAAGGGAGGTGCACTATGTCCCTGCCGCAACTTCCCTCTATGGGGCCCAGCCCTACATCCAGGAGAACTCGTTTCTCATCGTTGGTGAGCGGCTCAATGCCAGCGGTTCCAAAAAGTGTCGGGATTTGTTGGATGCAGAACACTGGGATGGCTTGGTGGCCTTGGCGCGATCGCAAGAAAAAGAAGGGGCCCATGTCTTAGATGTCAATGTGGACTATGTCGGTCGTGATGGCGAACGGGATATGCACCAGCTAGTATCCCGTTTGATTTCCAATATCACAATTCCCCTGATGCTGGACTCCACGGAATGGCAAAAGATGGAAGTCGGTCTCAAGCTGGCAGGCGGCAAATCTATTCTCAATTCCACGAACTACGAGGATGGGGAGTCGCGATTTCTCAAGGTAGTAGAGTTAGCCCATCGCTATGGTGCGGGCATTGTGGTGGGAACCATTGATGAGGAGGGCATGGCGCGGACGGCAGAGCGGAAGGTGGCGATCGCCCGTCGCGCCTACGAGCAAGCCCATCGCGAATTTGGCATTCCCGCCCATGAACTCTTTTTTGACACCCTGGCCCTGCCGATCTCGACGGGGATTGAGGAAGATCGTGGCAATGCGGCTGCCACTCTAGAGGCAATTCGTCAAATTCGCACCGAATTGCCCGATTGCCATCACATGTTGGGAATTTCCAATATTTCCTTTGGTTTAAGTCCGGCAGCCCGGGTGGTTTTGAATTCAGTGTTTCTGGATGAGGCCCGGCGGGCGGGGATGGATGGGGCAATCGTCAATGCCAGTAAAATTTTGCCGCTACACAAAATTGGCGATCGCGAGCGGGAAGTGGCCCTTGACCTGATCTATGACCGTCGGCGCTTTGAGAATGGCATCTGCAGCTATGACCCCCTGACCGAATTCACGAAGCTGTTTGAGGGGGTGACCACGAAGCGGGATATCCAAGCCGATGTCAACCTTCCCATTGAGGAACGCCTCAAACACCACATCATCGACGGGAATCGCGTGGGATTGGATGGGGCCCTAACTGAAGCAATGGGTAAGTATCCTCCCCTGGAAATTATCAACACCTATCTCTTGGATGGCATGAAGGTGGTAGGTGAATTATTTGGCTCCGGCCAGATGCAATTGCCTTTCGTTCTGCAATCGGCGGAGACCATGAAAGCCGCAGTAGCCTTCCTGGAGCCCCATATGGAGCGGGCAGCAGGCTCCCACAAGGGCACGATGGTGATTGCCACGGTCAAGGGCGATGTGCACGACATTGGCAAGAATCTTGTGGATATCATTCTCACCAACAATGGTTATCGCGTGGTCAATATTGGGATCAAGCAGCCCGTTGAGAACATCATCAAAGCCTATGAAGAAAGTCATGCCGACTGCATTGCAATGAGTGGTTTACTGGTGAAATCTACGGCTTTTATGCAGGACAATCTTGTGGAATTCAATCGCCGGGGCATTGATGTGCCTGTGATTTTGGGTGGGGCTGCCCTAACTCCCAAGTTTGTCTATGATGATTGCGCCCGCACCTACCAAGGGCAAGTGATCTATGGTCGGGATGCCTTCAGTGACCTCAACTTTATGGATGCCCTGATGGCGGCCAAACAGAAGCAGGAGTGGGAAAATCGGAAGGGTTTTCTCAACGGACATCAGCCAGTTGAGTTGCGGCAGTTCCGGGGCGAGGATTTGACGACGTCCGAAGCGTCCCTAGAGACGTCTGACACGCCTGCAGTTATTGATACTCGTCGTTCTGAAGCCATTGATGCCCATATTGAGCGACCCACGCCCCCCTTTTGGGGCACGCGCATCCTCACCCCCGCCGAGATTCCTTGGTCAGAGATATGGTGGTATTTGGACCGGCAGGCGTTGATCGCCGGTCAGTGGCAGTTTCGCAAACCCAAGGAGCAAACCAAGGAAGAATATGCCGAATTCCTGAGGGAGCAGGTGGAGCCCATTCTTTGCCGCTGGCAGCAGCGCATTGAACAGGAACAGTTGCTCCATCCCACCGTGGTATACGGCTACTTCCCGGTGCAGGCGGAGGGCAATACGGTGCACATCTATGACCAGCCAGCGGCAAACAGTAGGGAGGTGGCGCAGTTCACCTTTCCTCGGCAGCGATCGCTACGACGGTTTTGCATCGCTGATTTCTATGCTCCGAAGGAATTGGGAATTATGGATGTATTGCCGTTGCAGGCGGTGACGGCGGGACATGTGGCTACCACCTTTGCCCAAGAACTATTTGCAGCCAACCAGTATACCGACTATCTCTATTTCCATGGGCTGGCGGTGCAGGTGGCAGAGGCCCTGGCGGAATGGACCCATACCCGCATCCGCCGGGAGTTGGGGGTGGGCGATCGCGATCCGGATCACATTCGCGACATCCTGGCCCAGCGCTATGTGGGCTCTCGATACAGCTTTGGTTATCCCGCCTGTCCTAATATTCAGGATCAATACGTTCTGTTGGACTTGCTGGAGACTCAGCGCATTGCAATGACCATGGATGAGAGCGAACAACTCTATCCGGAGCAGTCAACCACGGCGCTGATTACCTATCATCCGGCAGCAAAATACTTCAGCACCTAGATTAGCCGGGAGAGGTGGGAAGTGGGTATGGATTCCTCGGAGGAGACTGTACCGTTCCATTTCTTCCCTGACCTTGGGGACGAATGTGTCGCCCAATGTCGATAGAATAGGCGAAACTTACACCCTAAAAAGCACCCTCGATGGACGAAAAGTATCATCCCCAAGACATCGAACTAAAGTGGCAGCAGCACTGGCAAGCAACCCAACGGGATCGCACCGTCACCGACCCTAGTAAGCCTAAGTTCTATGCCTTGTCGATGTTTCCCTATCCTTCCGGGGATCTGCACATGGGCCACGTGCGCAACTACACCATTACGGATGTGATTGCCCGGGTTAAGCGGTTACAGGGATATCGGGTGTTACACCCCATCGGCTGGGATGCCTTTGGCCTGCCGGCGGAAAATGCGGCCATTGACCGGGGCGTTCATCCAGCGAAGTGGACCTACGAAAATATTGCCCGGATGCGATCGCAATTGCAACGGGTGGGACTGTCCTACGATTGGGGGCGGGAGGTGACTACCTGTGCTCCGGACTACTACCGCTGGACGCAGTGGATTTTTTTGCAGATGCTCAACGCCGGTTTGGCCTACCAACGGGAAGCTACCGTCAACTGGGATCCTATTGATCAGACGGTGTTGGCCAATGAACAGGTAGATGCCGATGGGCGATCATGGCGTTCCGGGGCGATCGTGGAAAAACGTAAGCTGCGTCAATGGTTCCTCAAAATCACCGATTATGCCGAGCAACTGCTCCTGGATTTAGACCGCTTAACCCACTGGCCGGAGCGGGTACGCACCATGCAGTCCAACTGGATTGGCAAATCCATGGGTGCAGAACTGACTTTTCCCTTGGGACAGGAGAATGGGATTACCGTCTTTACGACCCGCCCTGATACGGTCTATGGCGTTACCTATTTGGTGTTGGCACCAGAACATCCCCTAGTGGAGCCGCTAACGACACCGGAACAGGCGATCGCCGTAGCGGAGTTTATCGAAGCTACAAAAATCCTTAGCGAACAGGATCGCACTGCCGAGGATCGTCCTAAGCGCGGGGTGGCGACGGGTGCCTATGCCCTCCATCCTTTCACTGGGTCGCAAATTCCGATTTGGATTGCCGATTACGTGTTGGGGGAATATGGCACTGGGGCGGTCATGGGGGTGCCGGCCCACGATGTCCGGGACTACGCCTTTGCCCAACAGTATAAGTTACCCATCCGAACAGTAATTCAGCCGGGCGATCGCCCATGGACTGAACGCGCTGCCTACACCGAACCAGGAACAATCGTCAATTCTGGGCAATTTGACGGCATGGACTCCCAGCAAGCCAAGACGAAGATTGTTGAATATGCTGAGACCCAGGGCTGGGGTAAGGCTCGGGTGCAGTTTCGCTTGCGGGATTGGCTGATTTCCCGGCAGCGCTACTGGGGCTGCCCCATTCCGGTGATCCATTGCCCCCAGTGCGGCGTGGTGCCGGTGCCGGAATCTGACCTGCCTGTGGAGCTGCCCGAAGCGGTGGAACTGACGGGTCGTGGCGCATCGCCCCTAGCCCAACTCAAGGAATGGGTTGAAGTTTCGTGCCCTCAATGTGGCACCTTGGCACGGCGGGAGACGGATACGATGGACACCTTCATCGATTCATCCTGGTACTACCTGCGGTTCAGTGATGCTCAAAATGGCGCTTCAGCCTTTGATGGCGCTAGGGTGAATGACTGGCTGCCGGTGGACCAATACGTGGGTGGGGTAGAGCACGCAATTTTGCATTTACTTTACTCTCGCTTTGTAACCAAGGTGTTGCGGGATGTGGCGGGGCTCCAGTTTGGCGAACCCTTCACCCGGTTGCTAACCCAAGGGATGGTGCAGGGGCTGACCTATGTCAATCCCCTCAAGACTGGGAAAGACCGTTGGATTCCGTCGGCACTAGTGGATGCCCAAGATCCGCGGGATCCCCAGACCGGTGAACCATTGCAAGCGCTCTATGCCACGATGTCGAAGTCGAAGGGAAATGGCGTGTCTCCGGTGGAGGCGATCGCCCGTTATGGAGCAGATACCCTGCGGATGTTCTGTCTGTTTAAGGCTCCCCCAGAGAAAGACCTAGAGTGGGAAGATTCCGATGTGGAGGGACAGGCACGATTTCTCAATCGGGTGTGGCGTTTGGGCTATGAGTTTGTCCATCGGGGAGCGCAGGATGGGGGAGAAATCGGTCCGGTCGAGGGCAAAACCCTCCGCCGCGCCATCCATACAGCCATCAAAGAAATAACAGAAGACATTGAGCAGGGGTTCCAGTTCAATACGGCGATTTCAGAACTGATGAAGCTGAGCAACGCTTTGCAGGATGCTAAGAATAAACACAATCCGATCTACACCGAGGGAATGGAACTGCTGGTGCGGCTACTTGCCCCCTTTGCCCCCCACATTAGTGAGGAACTGTGGGCCGAGCTTGGTCATACTGATTCGGTGTTGGAGCAGCCTTGGCCGACCCATGACCCGGAAGCCCTAGTGTTGGATCAAATAATGCTGGTGATTCAAATTAATGGCAAAACCCGAGGCAGCATTGAGGTGCCGGCTTCGGCGACCAGTGCGGAGTTGGAAGCGTTAGCTCTGACATCCGAGCCCGCGCAAAAATACTTGGAGGGCAAAACGATTCGCAAGGTGATCGCGGTATCGGGTCGCTTGGTCAATTTTGTGGTGTCCTAATCCCAAGTTCAATGGATAGTGTTATCGGTCATGGCCCAGGAGAGCAGTTCCTAAGGACAACTGCTACAACCCATAGTCATCCTCAGCAATCCTAGTCCCTCTCCAAACGTGGAGTGGAGGAATTCCTACATTCTTTGATGCTGATCTATGGCAGTTTTTGTCGCCGCTAGTCCCTGAAGAATGCGATCGCACGCTTTGGCCAATGCGCCAGTTCCTCCGAGTAGGGTGCGGAGTTCTTCGTAGTCGGACATCATTTGCGATCGCGCCGCACTTTGGGGTGCCAACAGGGCGATCGCAGATTGGGCCATAACGTCTGGATCCGCTTGGTCTTGCAGGTATTCAGGCACGATCGCTCGACTTACCACCAAGTTGGGCGGAGACATAAAGGGAATTTTGACCTTAAGAATATGTTTGGCCACCCAAGCCGTAAGGGCACTGACGCGATAGCAGACCACCTGCGGAGTGCCAAGAAGCGCCGTTTCCAAATTTACTGTGCCGGACTTAGCCAGCACTAGGTCGCTAGCGCGAATTACCAGTTGTGATCGCCCCAAAATAATCGTGGCTGTTAGTCCATAGGATTGCATCATTCGTTCAACGGGAAGGCGGTACTTCTCCAGGGAAAGGGGGAGATACAACCGAGCGTGGGGATATTTTTGACACAGGATCTGGGCGGTTTTAAGAATCAAAGGCAAAACATGGCGGATCTCCTGACTGCGGGAGGCGGGCACTAGGGTGATCACCAAATCATCGTTGGCAATGCCCAATTCCTGTCGAGCGGTGAGGCGATCGGGCACGCAATCCATCTGCTCGATCAGGGGGTGGCCAACGAAATGAACCTTAGCCCCATGGGAGCGATAGTACTGAGCTTCTGCGGGAAATATAGCCAAAACTTCCTCTGCAAATGTGGCGATCGCCTTGGTATTTTTGCCATCAAAGGACCACACCCATTCCTGGGGGGCAATGTAATAGAACACAGGAATTCCCAATTGTCGTTTGGCAAAATATCCCATGCCAATGTTGGGCATCATGTAGTCAATTAAAATAATCAAATCCGGTGGATTTTGGCGTAGGATTTGTTTGATTCGACGTTGCAAAAAGAAGGTCGGTAAAATATAGGGCAGGGCTTCAAAGATACCCACCGAGCCAATTCCGACCGTATTTCCTAATAGCTGCACACCAGCTTGGGCCATCTGACTTCCCCCCAGTCCCACAAGCCGCAGTTGGGGTGCACGGGCTAGAAGGTTTTTTGCCAGCAAAGCTCCGTGAAAATCACCAGAAACCTCGCCAGTGCTGATAAAAATCTGGGGTGTGGGGCTCATGGTGTGGCTTACTTCTTCTTCCGGGCTTTTTCTTGGGCTTTGGTACGTTTGGCAGCCTCCTTAGCGGCCGCTTCGGCCTCGCGCCGTTCCTGCTCTTTCTTTTCTAAATAGTATTCGTAATTACCAGCATAAACATGGAACTCGCCCTCGCGCAGCTCGATGATTTTAGTGGCCACCTGACCGATGAAGTAGCGGTCATGGGATACGATCGCCACGGTTCCGTCATAATTTTGTAGGGCTTCTTCTAGGGTTTCCTTAGCGGGAATGTCGAGGTGGTTGGTTGGCTCATCTAATATTAAAAAATTTACGGGCTGCAATAGCATCTTAGCCAGGGCGAGACGGGCTTTTTCACCCCCACTAAGGGCCTGAACCTTTTTGAAAACCGTATCGCCTGTAAATAGAAATTGCCCCAACAGGGTGCGAACCTCTTCATTGGTTAATTTGGGAAAGTCATCATGGATGGTTTCAAATACAGTTTTGTGTAGGTCAAGGGCTTCGGCTTGGTTTTGCTCAAAGTAGCCAATCAAGACATTATGCCCCAATTCAATGATGCCCTCGTTGTAGGGCTCCTTACCTGTGATCATTTTGAGGAGGGTGGATTTACCGGCTCCGTTGGGGCCAAGAAAGGCAACGCGATCACCCCGTTCAATTAACAAACTTGCTCCCAAGAATAAAATATTTTCACCGTAGGCGTGGGTGAGATTTTTGATTTCCACGGAAACCCTACCCCCCCGAGGTGCGGGCGGGAAGCGGAACCGCAGTGTGCGCACACCACCATCGGGAGCGTCAATACGATCAATTTTATCGAGGAGTTTTTCACGGCTCTTAGCTTGGGTGCTGCGGGTGGCGCTGGCGCGAAAGCGCTCCACAAAAACCTGCTGCTTTTCGATGTATTTTTGTTGTCGCTCAAAGGCACTTAATTGGGCATCTTGGGCTTCGGCTTTTTGCAATAGATAACTGGAATAATTACCTAAGTAGCTGCGGGAAACTCCACGCTCGGTCTCCACAATTTGGGTGCATAGCCGATCTAAAAATTCCCGGTCATGGGACACAATCACCATCGGTGTGGTGAGTGATCGCAGGTAGGTTTCCAACCATTCAATGGTTTCTAAATCCAGGTGGTTGGTCGGTTCATCCAGTAGCAAAATATCAGGGGATTGTAATAGAATCTTGCCCAAACCCATCCGCATTTGCCAGCCCCCGCTGAACTGATCCACAGTGCGATCAGCATCGCCAAACTGAAATCCCAATTCTGGCAAAATTCTATCAATCCGGCTTTCTAATTCGTATCCGTTGAGGGCCTCAAACTGGCGTTGGAGGCGATCCATGCGTTTGAGTAGCGGCTCATAATCTTCCCCCTCCTTGAGGTGTTCTAGGTGGTAGTGCACCTCCGCTAGTTCCCTCTGCGCCTGATTGGCCTCCCGAAATACGGACCAAAGTTCAGACTTAACGGTACGGGTAGGATCGATTTCAAATTCTTGGCTAAGATAAGCGATCTTCAGGCTGGCTGGACGGATCACCTGTCCCGAGGTGGGTTCAATTTCGCCGTTGATGATTTTCAGTTGGGTCGACTTGCCGGCTCCATTGACGCCCACTAATCCAATGCGATCGCCTGCTTTGACTTCCCAGTTCACATCGCGCAGCACCTCGCCAGTGGGGTAAATCTTTTGAATGTGTTCGAGGCGCAACATAGGGCAACCGGTAAAGAACTATGAAGATCATGCCACAGAACGGCTAGCCGTCGGTTCGCATCTGCAGGATCACAATATAGAACAATACCGGTAGCGTCACCACCAGCGCAGCAATCACATTCATTTGCGGTGCCGTCAGGGAGGGCAGCCAACCCGTAGCGAATTTGATCAGGGCCGAAATAGCGGCCGTAGCCGCCAGGGTCTTGAGCAATAACCACCAAGAGGAGCGCGACATCAGCGTTTTACCCCCTAACGCTCGAAATACATAAAATCCACCACCGACACCACGGCCAGTAAAGTTAGGCGATCCTCGGCTGTGAGGTGGCGATCGCCAAATCGCAAGCAGTAATTATCGGCATCGGTGAATAATTCCTGGAGAGCCCCGGACCACAATTTTTGAATCACCGCCACAGTCCGACCCTGGCGCATGATGGGAAAGATCCAAAAACGCCAAATCGATCCATTTACCTCAAAGCGCATTTGCCCCGCCCGATCTTGAATCTGGAACTTCCGTCGCCAGGGCCAACCCCACTGCTGCTGCACATAGGCGATCGGGCGATCGTGTCCGGCATAGATGGTTGCCCGGCGATGCCACCACTGCACTGGGCTGGTAATCCGAAAGGTATGATATCCCGAGCGGTCATAGCCAATCATCTCAAAGGGGCGCATCCGCTGCCAAAAATTGCGACTCAAGGCACCCGCCATCGTGCGCCCTTGTTCGGCACAGGTTCCCAATTCCTCATTCGTCGCCGACAAAATCCGAAAGCGGTTCCGTGTCTCCAACCCTGTCAAAATCTCCGTCAGTTCTCGCCGTTGTTTGACATAAATTACGTCGCTGCCAAGCAAATGCTGGGAAAATTCCTGGGGATCATAGGCCATGGTCTTACCAATTAATTTTTCTTTTCTTCCTTGGTTGTGATCTCGCTGGGCACCGGGAACTGTTCAATCGGCAACCCCTGATGCACGCGCTCCATAAACCGTCGCCAAATCGGCACCACAAATTCGCCCCCTGTGACCCCATCTGCCATTTGGGAATAGTCATCATTACCAATCCAAATCGCCACGGAGAACTGGGGCGTATAGCCCACAAACCAGGCATCCCGAAAGTCGGAAGTCGTCCCCGTTTTGCCCGCCACCGGACGACCATCGGGCAGCTGGGCCCCAGTACCCGTGCCATTGGTGACCACCCCCCGCAGGGTGTCTGTCAGGTCGGCCACGGCTACTGGATCCAAAATCAGCTCTGGTTTGGGCGTATTGTCCAGCACCACATTGCCATGGCGATCGGTCACGCGGGCAATCATCGTCGTTTTGGATTTGTAACCGCCGCTGGCAAACACCGCATAGGCACCGGTCACCTCCATGGGTGTGAGATCGGCCGAACCTAGGGGTAAGGACACCACCGGCAGCATCGGACTGTTGATCCCCAATTTGCGGCACAGGGCTACCACATTTTCCATGCCCACATCCAACCCAAGGCGGATAGCTGGAATATTGCGGGAGACCGCCACGGCCTGACGCACGGTGATGCCACCGGAGAAAGTGCCATCGTAGTTGCGAGGAACATAGTACTCGTCGCCATCGGGAATACTCATGGGTGAGTCATCGACAATCGAATCGGGACCATAGCGTCCCGTGGCAAAGGCTGCATAGTAAACAAAGGGCTTAAAAGATGATCCCAACTGTCGCCGCGCCTGCACTGCTCGGTTAAATTGATTTTTCTGGAAACCGCCTACCCCGCCCACTAGGGCCTTGACGTAGCCAGTGCGGGGATCGATCGCCACCAAGGCTAACTGGTTGGCATAGGCTCCCCGTTCTTGGAGCTCAATCCGCCCCTCCTCGGCGGTGCGCTCGGCGATGTCCTGCAACCGCAGGTCAATGGTGGTTTGCACCCGTAGTCCGCCCTTCGAGCACCACATCCTTGCCAAATTCCTCCTCCAACTC
>JAAUUH010000090.1 GCA_012031145.1 Oscillatoriales cyanobacterium SM2_2_1
ATCCAATTATCCAAAGGGAATTGAAAACAGCACAATGCTCCTCCGCGGAGGGCTATCAAGGTCCAAAAAAACAAAAACCATTCCAGAACAGAGCAAATCCAAAAACGGGGGCAATGCCAGCATTAATCCCAGCTGGTGGTATGTAAATGCTGAGGAGATCACCATCACGAATCAGCTTAACTTTACTTCCGAGGGGGCGAAGGAACTCTGGCTGATCATTGCTGGGGGTTGCCGTCAAGACTGCTGGAGCAGTCAAGGCTGCGAGGGACTCCCGGGCCGAGGCAAACCGCTCTTCGTAGTCGGGTTCGAGCATTCGCTCTAACCACTGGGCAAAGCCTTCCGACACCTGCACAGCGGCGTGGAAATTGATTTTGAGTTTCTTTTCGGGTAAGTGGGCGGGCGATCGCCCGTTAAGAGATAGATTACCGTTGCGCCTAGGGCATAGAGGTCGGTTTGGGGCAGGGCCTTGCCCCGGAATTGCTCCGGTGCCATGAAGCCATAGGTGCCAACAACCGTGCTGCTGCCCACTTCGGTTTGACGATAGGTATCTTGCACGGCACCAAAATCCACGAGGAAGATTCGGCCATCGGCGCGGCGAATAATGTTTTGGGGTTTAATATCGCGGTGCACCACAGGCGGTCGCAGCCCGTGGAGATAGGTGAGGATGTTAAGGATCTCTTGGGCGATCGCTTGAATTTCTGACTCAGCGCCATGCCAGCCGTTATCCATCATTTGGGATAGGGACTGTCCTTCTACGAGTTCTTGAACGATATAAAACCGGCGATCGGTCACGGAATCAATCTCGAAATAGTCCACATAGGAAGGAATAGCAGGATGGTGAAGATTAGCTAAAACCTTTGCTTCCCGCTCAAATAACTCTATTGCTTTCCAAGACTTGGCACCGCGCAGGGCAAGGGATTTAATGGCAACTTGGGTGCGATCGCCGAGCCGGAGGGCGCGATAGGTAATACCGAGACCGCCCTGACCCAAAATGCTGAGGATCTGGTAGCGATCTAAGAGAATATCGCCAACATTGTGGGTTTGCTCTTCCATGACAGCACAGCACCCGACGGAACTACCCTGATCTTATCAGTTAGGCTTTCTTAGGGGCCATCAGCATGGTCATATTGCGCCCTTCCCGTTTAGGAAGCTGCTGAATCTCAGCAACAGACTGCAAGTCCTTAGCCATACGATTGAGAAGTTCTTCGGCTAAGTCAACGTGTTGGATCTCACGGCCCCGAAACATCACCGTTGCCTTGACCTTATCACCATCTTTCAGGAATCGCTCCGCATGGTTGATTCGCACTTGATAGTCATGTTCTTCGATTTTGTAGCGCATCTTTACTTCTTTAACATCAGCAGTGTGCTGCTTTTTGCGCGCTTCCCGAGCTTTTTTTCCTGCTCAAACTTAAACTTACCGTAATCCATAATGCGGCAAACAGGGGGGTCGGCCTTATCACTTATTAGCACCAAGTCCAACTCTCGCTCTTCGGCCAATTTCATGGCATCTCTGGGGGCCATGATTCCAAGTTGTCCACCTTCTACGTCAATGACACGAATTTTGGGGTAGCGGATCCGTTCGTTAATGGTGGGCAGTTCTTTGGTTGGCTTTTTATTCATGCAGTATGGTTTGGATATCTGTACTTTTAGCTTGACATAAGTGTTTGAGTATAGTAACACAGGCAGGAATTACGTCAAGATTTGCGATAAAACTTTGCCGACAAGGTCGGGAGTAGCCTTATTTGTGAGATGGACGGTTCCGATCGCCCTAGGCAAAATAAACCGCACCGCACCCGCTTCTACTTTTTTATCTTTAGTCAGGGCTTGGGCGATCGCTCCGCAGTCTAGATCCGCTGCGAGACGGGTAGGCAATTTAGCTTTAGCGATCAGGGTGTTTTGGCGATGGCACTCCTCGGCGGTCCAAAATCCCAGGGCTTGGGCGATCGCCCGGCAGCGACCATGCCAAGGGCAACGGCCTCCCCATGGGTATATCGGCGGTAGTGGGTCACGGCTTCAATACCATGGCCGATGGTGTGTCCATAGTTGAGAATCGCCCGCAATCCCCCTTCCTTTTCATCCTGGGCGACCACTTGGGCCTTGGCTTGGGCGCAGCGGGTAAGAATCTCTAGGAGGGCATCGGGGGCAAGATAGCGCATACCATCAAGGCGGGGTAGGGACTCTAGGAGTCCAAAAAGGGCAACATCCCAGATTACGCCGTATTTAATCACCTCGGCCATGGCGGTGCGAAACTCTCGGGGAGGGAGGGTCTGGAGTACTTCGGGGTCCATCCAAACCAAGCGTGGCTGGTGGAACGCTCCGATCAGATTTTTGCCCTGGGGATGGTTAATCCCGGTTTTGCCACCGATCGCCGAGTCAACCATGGCCAGTAAACTCGTGGGCACTTGAACAATGGGCAGCCCCCGCAGCCAAGTGGCGGCCCCAAAACCGGCCATATCACCAATGACTCCGCCGCCAAGGGCAATCATCGCCGAGCTGCGTTCCAGTTGGTGGTGCAGAGCCGCATCGTAGATTTTTTGGAGGGAGGAAGCATTTTTGTAACGTTCGCCAGCGGGCAGGAGGAGATACTCCGGCTCAAAACCAGCAGCGGTCAGGCTCTTGAGGGTGCGATCGCCATAAAAGTGCCAGATTTGGGGATTGGAAATCACCAGGGTGCGACGACTCTTAGTTCCCAAACCAGCCGAAACCATGGCTGCCCCCAATTGGGTCAAACCACCGGGTGTGATGGCAATCTCATAGCTGGGCTGGGTGGCAACGGTAATCGTAGGCATGGGCTAAGGAATAGGGTTCTGCTCGTCACTGATAATGGTGCGAATCCCTTCCATCATTGCCGGAATGGAGCGGGGGTCGAGGAAGAGCACCTTGGCGCTGTTGCTGGTTCCGATCGCCGCACTCATCTGCATAAAGCTATGGGCCAGGAGGAATTCAAGGGCTTTTTCGGAGGAGAGGGTGCCGCCAGCAGCTTCCTGTAAAATTCGTACCGCCTCGGCATTCCCGTAGGCTTGGAGGATGCGTTCTTGCTTTTCGGCTTCGGCGCGGAGAATGCGGGCTTGTTGTTGTCCTTCGGCGGCCAGAATCGAAGAGCGTTTTTCGGCTTCGGCACTGAGGAGTTGGGCGTCGGCACGCCCGCGGGCTTGGTTAATCGCCGCTTCGCGCTCTCCCTCGGAGTTCAGGATGGCTGCCCGCTTGCGGCGTTCGGCGGTCATTTGCAGTTCCATCGAATCTTGGACGGCCTTGGCAGGCAGAATATCCCGTAGCTCCACCCGGGTGATCTTCACGCCCCAGGGATCGGTAGCCTCATCCAGTTCCCGCAGAAGGATTTCATTGACTTGGGCACGGGCAGTAAAGGTTTGATCCAGTTCCAAGTTGCCGATTTCGTTGCGGATTTGAGTGCGAACTAGGTTAGTCATGGCGTCGATGAGATTCTGACACGATAGTGGGCCTTGACGAGATCAATAATCCGCCAGTAAACCACAGCGTCAGCGGTAAGTTTGACATTGTCGCGGGTAATGCACTCTTGGGGCGGAATATCGAGTACCTGCTCTTTGAGCGATCGCCGGGCTACAACAGCATCGATCACGGGCGTAACCACATTCAGACCGGGGGCCAGCCGCCGTTTGTACTTGCCAAAGGAAGCAACCAAAGCTTCTTCGCCTTGGTTGACCACCTTGACGGAATTGAAGCCGACAAAGATCGCAATAAAACCTATCGTGATAGTAATCGGATCCATCGCTGCTACCTCTCGATCATGTCAATTAGTATCGTGTCAGTAGATTATCACTTTCGGCGATCGCCCGTTGTCTAACGCTGTTGCTGATATGGTCTACCACCTCGGGAAGGGGCACAGCGACCTGGGTGCCATCGGATAGGTGCTTGATTTGGGCGACCCCTTGGGATACTTCGTCATCTCCCAAAATCACAGCCAACTGGGCTCCAGACTGGCTAGCTCGCTTGAGTTGCTTGTCAAATTTGGCACCGCTTAGATCTAGCTCGGTGGAAAGGTGATGCTGGCGAAGACTTTGGGCCAAAACGAGGGCTTGGGCCTCGGCGGCACCGCCCCGGGACACCAGATAGACGCTCACCGCCGGGGGCATCTCCCCTTGCTGGGACTCCAGCAGGAGCACCAATCGCTCCATGCCCATGGCCCAGCCGACGGCTGGGGTGGGGGAGCCGCCCAATTGTTCAAGGAGGCGATCATAGCGCCCGCCACCGCACACGGCAGACTGGGCTCCAAGGTCAGAAGATTGAATCTCAAAGGCAGTGCGGGTGTAATAATCCAAACCCCGCACTAGGGTGTGATCAAGCTCGTTGGCAACACCTAGATCCGTCAAATGCGATCGCACCTGATCAAAATGGGTTAAGGATTCGGCACTGAGGTAATCCAGTAGTTTGGGGGCATCGGCGGCGATCGCCTGGGTTTGGGGGTCTTTGCTATCAAGGATCCGAAGGGGATTGCGGGTCAAGCGATCGCGGGAGTCGGGATCGAGTTCGCCCTGTCGTGGGGTGAAATAGGCTAGGAGGGCTTCGCGGTAGGTGTGACGGTCTTCTAGGGTGCCGACGGAGTTGAGCCGCACGATGAGGTTGATAATTCCCAGTTGGTGGAGCACCTGTTGGGCCAGGGCGATCGCTTCGGCATCGGCACGGGCGGCGGCACAGCCTAGAACTTCTAAACCAATTTGGTGAAATTGGCGTTGTCGTCCCTTTTGGGCCCGCTCATAGCGAAACATCGGCCCCATATACCAGAGACGGAGTATTCCACCACCACCCAACAGTTTACGCTCGATCACTGCCCGGCTAACCCCGGCCGTACCTTCGGGTCGCAGGGTGAGGGAGCGATCTCCCCGATCCGTAAAGGTATACATTTCCTTACCGACAATATCTGTGGCCTCGCCGATCCCCCGGGCAAATAACTCTGTCGGCTCAAAGATGGGCGTGCGAATCTCCCGATAGGCAGCAAGAGCCATTACTTGGCGGACGGTTTGTTCAATTTTTTGCCAAAGAGCAATCTCAGGCTCGAAGAGATCGCGAGTTCCGGGGGGCGCTTGCAACATAGGTCAATTTCCAATGTAGGCGGTAGGCTCAAAAAACTGCAAAAATTCCAGGATCAACACGACACAGTGCCACCAGTTCTTGGAGCACCTAGGGAACCGTGCGGTGATCGCGGTCACTGTCTCCCAAGGAGGGCACCGATTGCCACCGCCCATAATGGTCCAGGATCTGCCGGATCCGAGCCACGGTTTCCGGCGCATCGGGATACTCCACTGCGAAGTCACCCACTGGACTGGCCAGATAGTCAAAGGTAGGGGGGGTATGGAACATCAGCGTGACAATCACATGGGGCATCTGCTCCAGATGGGATGCCAGTTCCCGACAGGAACTTAGCAGTAGCGGCGGCGTAAAGGTAACCCGGATCGTCATGTTTAGGTGTTGGACGCGGGAGGGGTGGGCAGGGTGCAACAATTGACTTCATCGATACAAATCTTGCCCCATTGCAGCGCCCAGCGCACCAAAGCCACCCGATTATCCGTGCGGGTTTTGGTCAAAATGTTACTGATGTGGTTATCGACGGTGCGCTTACTAATGGCTAGGGCGACGGCAATATCTTGGTTAGTTAAACCCGCAGCCACAAGCTCGATCACTTGGATCTCTCGTTCGGAAAGGGGTACCGGTTGATTATTAGAAGACTGAAGTTCCGTAGCTTGACTCATGGCGGGAGGGGCGACTGTTAATAAAAATTTACAAGCTGTTTATAAATTTTATTATGACGGATTATAGGACGAATTACTCAATGATCGTGTCGGATGCACTGAGTGTGCCATGGATCGGGGGCGATCGCCCTAAGTTTTTGCCGAGGGAAATAGGAGATTGTAAAGATTGCTATAGTATTGCCTACAGCATTCCTTCATCACTGCCCTAGACCTTGACTATCCCAACGCCCACTCCCAAAAAACGTCCTGTGTTTCCTTTTACTGCCGTCATTGGGCAGGAGGACATGAAACTGGCCCTGTTGCTCAATGTGATTGATCCTAAAATTGGTGGGGTGATCGTGATGGGCGATCGGGGCACCGGCAAATCCACAACAGTGCGAGCCCTGACCGACTTGCTGCCAGAGATTGAAGTGGTCACCGACTGCCCCTTTGCCAGCCATCCCACTGATGGGGATATCCAGAGCGATGAGGTGCGCCAGCGACTGGCATCCGGTGAGGCCGTCCCGATACGAAAGATGCAGGTGCCGATGGTGGATCTACCCTTGGGGGCGACGGAAGATCGGGTCTGCGGCACTATTGACATTGAAAAGGCTTTAACAGAAGGAGTTAAGGCCTTTGAGCCGGGGTTGTTAGCGCGGGCCAATCGGGGTATTCTCTACATTGATGAGGTGAATCTGCTCGATGACCACCTTGTGGATGTGCTCCTAGATTCGGCGGCTTCGGGCTGGAATACGGTGGAGCGGGAGGGGATTTCGATTCGCCACCCGGCGCGCTTTGTTTTGGTGGGTTCGGGAAACCCAGAAGAAGGCGAGTTGCGACCCCAGTTACTGGATCGGTTTGGCATGTATGCCGAGATTCGGACGGTGCGGGAGGCGGCACTACGGGTGAAGATTGTGGAGCAGCGCACCGCTTTTGACCAGAATCCCCCGGAATTTTTGGCGGGCTATGCCCAAACCCAGTCCGAACTGCAACAGCGAATCGTTGGTGCTCAAGACCGTTTGGCTCAAGTAACGGTTCCCTATGAGCTGCGGCTCAATATTTCCCAAGTGTGCGCCGATTTGGATGTGGATGGGTTGCGGGGTGATATTGTCACCAATCGGGCGGCCCGGGCGATCGCCGCCTTTGAGGGTCGAGATGAAGTCACAGTGGCGGACATTGAGCGGGTGATTCCGTTGTGCCTGCGCCACCGTCTGCGCAAGGATCCCCTAGAGACCATTGACTCTGGCTATAAGGTGCTAAAAACCGTGCGCCAAGTGTTTGGTTTGCCGGACGAACCGGCCTAAGCGTATGGATGTTCTTAAATCAGGCTTAAGTTCTTTGGAGGGGCGATCACGCTGGCATAGGTTGGGGGGAGTTCCAACTGCTCTGCCATGACCGCCAACGAAACCATATTTAGCAAGATCATTCGCCGTGAGATCCCCGCTGAGATTATCTATGAGGATGATTTGACCTTAGCGTTTAGGGACGTCAACCCCCAAGCACCCGTCCATGTGTTGGTGATTCCTAAAAAACCAATTCCAATGCTGTCAGCCGCAGGGGAGGAAGATGGCTCCTTGCTCGGGCATTTGTTGCTTACGGCTAATCGGGTGGCCCGCCAGGAGGGGTTAGAGAATGGTTTTCGGCTGGTCGTTAATTGCGGTGACGAGGGGGGACAAACCGTGTTCCACCTCCACCTCCATGTCCTAGGGGGACGGGGAATGAAGTGGCCACCGGGCTAGGGGCTGTCAAAATTTAGCTGTCAAATGCTTTCACCGCGGAGAGCCTTAACCCTTAGCCCGTAAAACCCTAGGCTCTAAAATTTGACGGATGAGGTACTGCTTCCCCCAAGGCTCCTCTGGGGCTTCCCGCTTGATTTGATCACGCGCCCTAGGCATCGCGCCCGAATTCCTGCTCTAGGACATCCTGCTCCGTAGAGTAGCTGATCCGTTCGGTATCAAGGGTTTTTTGGGCGATCGCAAACTGCCGGGCAAAGGCCAGTTTCGAGGCCAATTGGGGTAAGGATTGCTGGAGCAGATCGGCCCGTTGTTGCCGCTGAATATTGCGATCCAGGATTTTCTGGTTGGCGACTTGGATCACAAAATAGCGTACGGATGGAATAGTCAAAAAGAGAATGGCGTAGCCCAAAAGAAAGCCGAAGGCTCCGTTGACAAGGCCGAGGAAGCCAATCA
This sequence comes from Oscillatoriales cyanobacterium SM2_2_1, assembly GCA_012031145.1. Taxonomy (GTDB): domain Bacteria; phylum Cyanobacteriota; class Cyanobacteriia; order Pseudanabaenales; family Pseudanabaenaceae; genus UBA999. Next base: position 7,895 of record JAAUUH010000090.1, read on the forward strand.
AGTTTTGCTGGATGACGGGGGACTGCAACAGTACCCCCAAGTAGAGGGCCGCCACGAGATAGAAAATCCCTAGTCCAGCGGAAAGGGCGATCGCCCCACTCCCCGATTTGCTAAATTGCCACGGGGCTTCGGTAAAGCACTCGGGCATGGTAGCTTTTTGGCGACTGGTGGCAGTAGTTTGGAGGTCGGGAAAACGGTAGGCAAAGGTGCCGTGCTGGCTGACCTCGGGAAAACCGTTGAACTTGACCAGCACCGGAAGCATGAAGTTTTCGTTATCCGTGGCAGCGCTGTCCACCTCATCGAGATAGGGGGCAATCTGCTCGGCGATCACCACACCATCATGGTTGCGAATCACCTGGGCAATGAGGCGATAGCGACGCTCCTCGGCGTTGGCATTGGGATCGCCATCCCCAAAAAGAAAGGAAAATACATTTTCTAGAAATCCCCGATCGCCCTCAGCTTTTTCCGGCGATCGCAACCGTTCCTGGGTATTGGTGGGGTAGCGGGATCCGTAGCTGGGATAGAACAAATTGAAGGGGTTGCCGACATAGACAAACCAGTTATTGCCCCCGCTCCGCCGATCATCACTGCGTTCATCCCGCTGGTTTTGACTATTAATTGCGGCGATCGCCACGACAATGGCAACGACCACTACCATAATCGACACCACCAAGATAATCCCAAAGGAGATCCGAATTAAATAGAACACCCATTTCCACACCGCCTGCCAAAAAGCCCGGGTGCGGGCAGCGGCAGACCGCTGCAGCAGAACGCCGCGAAAGTTGGGGGAGAACTTGTAGGTAATATCACCGCTCTCAGCGACCGCAAGGTCGCCGCTGGTCAGACTAGCCAACAGCATCACCTCCCGATTCGCCACCTCTAAGTTCAACCCGGTCTGGGCAGCAACATCAGCCACGGTGACTTGGTAGCGCAGCTTTTCAACCGATTCCATCACTTGGGGATTGGGCAACATCATGCTTTTAGTTTTTTCCCGAATTGTCTCTAGCCTACTGCAAACTACAAAGCGAAATCTAAAAGAATGCCAACCCGATAGTCATCAAAAAGGGGCGATCGCCGCCATTCCAAGCGACTTCCCAGCCGCAACTCCGCCGTCAGGGCATAACTTACCGCCAAGGTCGTAATACTGGTTTCTTGGCTGCTGTTGGGTGCAGTCAATGTGTGGCTCAGACGCACATCCGCACTTTTGGGAGACAGGGAAAAAATCGCCTGCACCCCCAGTTCCACCCCAGAGATCGTGCCCTGCCCAGGGCGGTCAAGGCTGCGCCAGCCCACTTGGGGTGCCAGGTTAAAGTAAGATCCCAACGGCAATAGGTAGTAGCGCACATTGGCATCAAAACCCGACTCCCGTCCACTAAACGCCGCCTGATAGCGGGCACTGAGCGTCACTGGCGATCGCCCAAAACACATCCTCAACACTGGCATCGATACTCCAGTTCTGCCCCTCGGAACCCAGCCCTAATCGCAATTTGGTCACAAAGCTGGGCTGGCGATAAATGTCTTCCAATAGATCGGGCGGCTCCTCCAGCCAGCGGCGCAACACCGGGCTATCCCGCAATAACTGGGAGTCAAGATCATGATCAAGGGACATGGCCTGGGCATTAACCGAAGCACTTTCCCAGAGCACTCCAACCCCCAGCAAGGCAATGGCTAAAACAGGCAGGTTCATGACATAGCCGCAGCAACAAGCTCAGTCATTTTACCGCCTTGATCACAAAATAATCGGCAAGCAAAGGCGATCGCGCTGCTGGAGTCGAGGAAAAAAATGCCCCCAGTTGGACACAATGTGGAAATAATTGCGGGCATCCTCAAGGCAATATTCATAAATAGTTTGCAGCACTGCCTGATAGCCCTCTTGACGGCGCAGTACTCGCACCCCATGGGTATAGATATACTTGCCTTCAATGGATTTCTGAATCGGAATCTGGAGATGGGCAAACAGACGGTTTAGTCCTTGGCGCAATTCGGGATGCCTGCCACTGCGCTGGAGGTCAAACATCTGCATCCGAGTTACGGCTGGGGTGAGATCAATCGCCCCGAGACGCTGACGCAAACAGGCGATGTCACTGGTAGAAATGCCATAACCCACAAAAAACTTATCCTGAAACTGGGCAATGTCCTGCACGATAGTGGCGATCAAGTCCCGCTCCTGCTCCCGGTGTTCAATGAGTTGAATCCGAATATACTGGCGGTTGCTCTGGGGCAAAATCCGCGTCATGGTGTACCCAAATAGCTTGTTGTTCACCAGCCCTCGGGCAGTAAAGTCACGGCACCACTCCAAATCAAAAAAAACTAGGTCGTCGAGGGTACCATCATAAAAATTATTGTGATAAGCCTGATTGATCACCAATTCGCGACAAAACATGAATGCTTCTTTTTGACCGAGATGGTTCTAGCTTACGCCCTTTATGATCGATGGCTCCCTATTCTCGTTAAGATACTGTTGTCATTTGATAAAACGTCATGGTGTTTGTGCCGACTTCTGGAGCCGAGAAAATCCTACGGTGGCAACGGGCCCAGCGCAATCCTTGGGCACGACAGCGAGAAGTCTTTGGCACCACCTTCTGGTATTTGTTTCTGTTGTGGTGGGATAACCTGATCGGCGACACGACGAGCACAAAGCGCCATAGGCGGGCCCGCTGGCTGGTTCATAATCTCCTCGAGCTGGGCCCAACATTCATCAAGATTGGTCAGTCCCTTTCGACACGGATTGATCTGCTCCCCAAGGAATACATCGCCGCGCTGGCGGAACTGCAGGATCGGGTGCCACCCTTTGCAGTCACCATTGCCGCCGATATTATCGAGGCGGAGTTGGGCAAAGCTGTTCCCCACCTCTATCAGGAATTCCAAGAGACACCTCTGGCCGCGGCCAGTTTGGGGCAGGTGCACCGGGCGCGGCTACATACCGGAGAAGAGGTGGTTGTCAAAATTCAACGCCCCGGACTGAAGGAACTATTCGACCTAGATTTAATGGCGGTGGGCAAACTGATTAAGGTGTTGCAACGGCTATTTTCCTGGACGAAGAAGTACAACTTAGAAGCAATTTATGATGAGTTTTTTACCGTCCTTTATCAGGAAATTGACTACACCCACGAGGGGGAAAATGCTGATCGCTTTCGACAGAATTTTAATAATATACCGCGTATTATTGTGCCCCGTGTGTATTGGGATTACACCACTAGCAGGGTGTTAACCCTAGAGTATGTTCCCGGCATTAAGGTCAATGATCGCGAAGCCCTAGAAGCCTGTAACATCGACCCGAAAGAAATCAATCAACTGGGGATTTGCTGTTATTTGCAGCAGTTGCTTCAGGATGGTTTTTTCCATGCTGACCCCCATCCGGGAAATCTGGCAGTGAGCCGAAATGGGGATTTAATTTTCTATGATTTTGGCATGATGGCGGAAGTGCCGTCGATGGATCGGGATCAGATGGTGCGGACATTTTTTGCGGTGCTGAAAAAAGATGCCAATGAGGTCATCGACACCCTAACAACGATGGGATTGTTGGAGCCGATCGCGGATATGGGTCCGGTGAAGCGAATGATGAAATTCGTCTTAGATCGCTTTACAGAGCGTCCGGTGGATATTCGGGCTTTTGAGCAGATCAAAAAAGAGGTGGTGACGATTTTTGAGAAGCAACCCTTTCGATTACCAGCCAAGATGACCTACATTCTCAAATCGCTGACAACTTTGGATGGGTTAGCGCGGATTTTGGATCCGGAATACAACCTCACGGCGGCAGCCCAGCCCTTTGTGCGCAGTATTGTCTTAGCTCGGCAGCGGGGGTCATTGCTTTCGGAGTTGGCGCGGCAGAGTAAGGAGTTTCTGACGGCACAGTTTACTAGGCCGTCGCGGGCGGAGCTGTTGTTAAGTCGCCTAGAGGAGCGCATTGAGCGGGGGGAGTTATTATGCAGGTGCGATCAGAGGTGAATGAACGAATTTTGCGGCAGATCAACCTCGCGGTG
>JAAUUH010000091.1 GCA_012031145.1 Oscillatoriales cyanobacterium SM2_2_1
TGCGGCGATTTGTCGAGCAGTGGGCTAGGGTTACCAAAACGAGGTCAAGTTAACCTTTTTTAGTGAGAAAGATCTCGTCCGCGAAATTAATACGGCGATCGCCCGCGACAACCCCCCGGATATCATCTATGGCTACAACGCCGACCTCAGTTTGATTCCCCGACTGGCCTGGGAGGGCAAGCTAGCGGATGTGTCCGATGTGATCCAGCCTGTCAAGCAATTGTTCACAGGAACGGCTCTGCGGGGGGTGACCTATACCAACAACAGCACCAAGAGTAAGTCCTTTTTCGCTGTTCCCATCTCCCAAAGCGGTCTTTATATCCACTATTGGCGCAACTTGCTCCAGCAGATGGGCATGGACGCTAGGCAGATCCCCCAGGATTGGCAGGGATTCTGGGACTGGTGGCGCACGGTGCAGCGATCGCTGGCCCGAAGAAACATCTCCAATCTTCATGCCCTGGGGCTACCCGTGTCTCCGGCAGCTAGTGACACGTTTTATACCTTTGAATTATTTCTCGAAGCCTACAATGTGGAAATGTTGGACGCCCAGGGTGCCCTGCGGACGAAGATTCCCCAAGTACGCGAAGGTATTCTCAAGGCCCTAACGGAGTACACCCAGTTCTATCGCGATCAAGCAGTCCCCCCTACTGCCACTGAATGGACTGATACCGATAACAATGAGCGGTTCCTCAACGGCGAAATGGTGATGACCGCCAATCCTACCCTTTCTATCCCCGGCTCCCAGCGTCCCGATGACCAGCGCTATTTCGAGCAAATGGTGACCATTCCCTGGCCCCGTAAGCCCGATGGCAGTCCCCTACGGAATCTGGTGGCTACGAAACAGGCTTGCCTGTTTGCCAATTCCCCCAATTTGGCGATCGCCAAGGATTTTCTCCGCTACCTGTTGCGCCCCGAAAATCTGGATGTGTTTGTTAAGGGCTCCCGGGGACGGTTTGCCCCAGTCATGCCCAAACTGTTGAGCGATCCCTTCTGGCGTGATCCCAGGGACATTCACATCAGTAACTCCGTCAAAACCCTCGCCAATACCCGCCCCCTATACCAAGTTTTGAATCCGGCATACACTGAAGTGCAAGCCCGCAATGTCTGGGGAACAGTCCTGCGGCAGGCAGCCCTTGGTGAGATCACACCGGAGGTTGCGACAGATCGGGCGATCGCCGAAATTGAGACCATCTTTGAGAATTGGCAATCCTAGGGGGGGAGCGCAGTGAATTTATTTAAGTTCAATCAAAGTCTGCTGTTTAAGTTGGTTGGATCCTTCTTTTTGCTTTCTGGAGTCACCGTTGGGATTGTCTCCATCAGCACCAACATCCGCGGTCGCCAAGCCCTACGAGATTCGGTGTTTGACCGGCTAGCCGTGGCTTCCTCCCTCAAGGAGTATCAGGTGCTGCAGTGGTTCGAACAGCGACGCAATGACGTGATTTTGATCAGCGAGCTGCAGGAAGTGGAGCAAAGCGTCGCCACCCTGATCAGCCGCCCGCCCATAGAAACCCAACGCATCACCAATAGCCTCCGCAACAGTCTTGTGGAAATCGCCACACTGCGCGATCAAATCGATCATATTTCTGTTCTCAGTAACACGGGCAAGGTGCTCCTCTCCACCGATCCGAAGCGGGTGGGGCGCTACGTGCTCCTTGGCAATACCACCACCAGCCTCTCTAAGCAGGTCGATGCCGTACAGGTAACCCCTAACTTCTACATTTCCAATCAGACTGGCAAGCCGGTCGTGGCCTTTGCCACTCCCATTGGTCGCGGTGAGGATCCTCCCTTTCTAGCCGTGGATCTTAACCTGGATGACATTGATCGCCTGATTCGGGAGCGCACTGGCTTGGGCGAAAGTGGACAAACCTATCTCATTGGCATTTTGCGGCGACGCAGCTCCTTTATTTCTGGGGCTGGTCAGGATGACCCCGCCTATCGCGAGGGGGTGCGCAGTGAGGGTGTAGATTTGGCCCTGAGGGGGGAAAAGGGGACAGGTCTGTACACCAACTATGCCGGTGTGCCGGTCATTGGGCGTTTCGACTGGATCGATCAGTTAGGTCTGGCGGTGATTTCAGAAATGACCCAAGCGGAGGCCTTTGAACCTGCCGATCGCCTCAGCCGAGAAATTCTACTCCTTGGTTTGAGTTCTATTTCCATGCTCTTGGTGGCGGTTTACCTGCTTTCCCGCCGGATTACCCAGCCAATTTTAGCGATCGCCGACACTGCCATTCTCGTGGCCCAGGGCAACCTGGAATACCAAGCCCCCGTCCTGACTCAAGATGAAATCGGGGCCTTGGCGAAGGCCTTTAACAAAATGACTTCGGAAATTGCGGATAATAGCCGCAACCTTGAGGAGCGCGTGCAGCAGCGCACCAGCGAACTGCGTGCCGTCATTGACACCATGGTGGATGGACTGACGGTCATTGATGCCGCTGGGCTGATTAGCCAATGCAACCCAGCCCTCCGAATTATGTTCAACCTCTCGGATCGGGATGTTATCGGTCAAGAGTTCCGCGAGATGTTTCCCGCTGAGGCAGTCAAGCGGATTCAAAAGCTAATGATCAAAGGCAAAGAACAGACCCAAGAAGTGTTCACCGAGGAATTCACCCTTCCCAATAGTATCTACGGTAAAGCTGTCGCCACAGCCCTTGTGAAGTATTTGCCCGACGGGAGTAATGAATATCTGGGTTCGGTGATTCTAATCCGTGATATTACTGCCGAAAAGGAAGTGGATCGGATGAAAACCGACTTTATTTCCACTGTTTCCCACGAATTGCGCACCCCCCTGACGTCGGTGCTTGGGTTCGCTAAACTAATTCAGAAAAAGCTCGAAGACTCTATCTTTCCCCACGTTGCTGCCGACGACAAAAAAGTGCAGCGGGCCGTGCGCCAAGTGGGGGAAAACATCGAAATCATTGTTTCCGAGGGCATGCGCCTGACCAAGCTGATCAACGAGGTTCTCGACATCGCCAAGATGGAAGCGGGCAAGCTGGAATGGCATATGGAGCAGCTAGACATCATAGAAGTGGTGGAACGGGCCCTAGCTGCCACTTCTGCCCTATTTCTCCAGAAAGGGCTGGAGCCGATTCGTGATCTGCCCGACTCCCTGCCGTCTGTCATGGGCGATCGTGATCGCCTGATTCAGGTTGTGATTAACCTCATATCCAATGCCGTCAAATTCCAGGCCCAGGGCAGCGTCACCTGCCGTGTGCGCCATCTCGATGAAGTTCTGGTCATCAGTGTGATTGACCAAGGCATCGGCATCGCTCCCGAAGATTGCGGTAAGGTTTTCGAGAAATTTAAACAGGTGGGTAATACCTTGACCGACAAGCCTAAGGGCACGGGCTTAGGGCTGCCCATCTCTAAGGAAATCGTTGAGCACCATGGTGGCAAAGTCTGGGTGGAAAGCCAAGTCGGCGTTGGCAGTAAGTTTAGCTTCACCCTGCCCCTGCGCCCGGCCCAAGTCGCCGAATTGCCCCAAATTCCACCAATTACCAGCATTAATATGGAAGTACTGCTGCGCCAACTTCAGCAGCCAACCCAGGAACTTGCCCATCGGGACTTTGGTCGTCGCAAAACCGTCCTCGTTGTCGATGATGATGCCAATATTCGTCGCCTGCTGCGCCAAGAACTAGAATCCCAAAACTATTTTGTCCGCGAAGCCGGCCATGGCGAAGAAGCCCTTGAGCAACTCCGCCTTGCCAAGCCTGACCTCATTACCCTGGATGTGCTGATGCCCGACATCAATGGCTATGAGCTGGCTGCCCGCATTAAGCGGGATCCCGCCACCATGGGCATTCCCATTATGATTGTGTCCGTGCTTGACGGGGCAGAGCGGGGCTATCATTTGGGCGTTGACCGCTACATCACCAAACCCATTAACGTAGATTTGTTCCTCCAGGAGGTGGAAACCCTTCTGCAGGAGGCGGGGCAACTTCGCCAGGTGCTCGTTGTTGATGACAACCTGTCCACCGTTTCGGCCCTATCAGAAATCCTCCAGTCCCGGGGTTATCGCGTCATCAAAGCTCTGAGCGGGGATGAATTTTTAGAGAAGGCGATCGCCACCAAACCCGACGTGATCATTGCCAGCTCCAAATTTTCCCAGCAACAAATGAATATTCACCGCACCAAGGGACTGGAAAAAGTGGTTTCATTTCTTATTGGTGACGAGCCGATGGCAGTTGGCTCCTAAGCCCATTTGCGAATCCTTAACATCCTTCGGCTAAGGATCTGTATAATGATTAAAGTTTTTAGCTGGCTTGTTCAGATGCGAGCACCCTAAATCGGATTTGTTTTAATTATCTGTCTCACATTGATACACGATTGATACACGACGTTTTCTTTTCGAATGAAGGAATAGGGATTGACTATGTCTACGCAAACGATTGAACGTCCGGTCACTGGCTCAAGTGCCAAAATTGCCCCCCGTTACCGTGTATTGCTCCACAATGACGACTACAACACCATGGAGCATGTCGTGCAGTCCTTGATGCAAGTCGTCAATGGATTGACTCAGCCCCAAGCGGTAGACATCATGATGGAAGCCCATTCGGCAGGTGTGGCCTTAGTAATTACCTGCGTTCAGGAACACGCTGAGTTTTATTGCGATGGACTGAAAAGTAAGGGGTTGACCAGCACGATTGAGCCGGACGAATAAATTAATGGGGGCTTCTTTGGAGCGCTGGGCGCACGGTCTCTACCGCGTGCCATGGCAGAGGCCCTACGGCAGGCTATGTTGGTTTGTCGTGGTGCTAGGGACGTTGTTTTTACCCATTGCCGGGCTGCTCTATGGTTTTTGGGGTGAAGCAGCAATTCCCCTGATGGGAGTTTTGCTCTATGTGCTCTTTGCAGGTCATCTATGGGCTTGGGGCTACTATGTGGTGCCGACTCGTCGACCCTTTGCCGATTACGGGTTGCCATGGCAGGGGCAGTTGGGGTTAGAGTTGGCCCGAGGCTGGTTGCTTGGCACTGGGAGTTTAGGGATATTATTAGGGACTCACCTGATCCTGGGGTGGCAAGCTGCAACCGTTGTGGAGGCAACAACCCTAGGGAAGGCGGTACTTGCCGGGTTGGGAACCGGTCTGGCTGTGGCGGTAATTGAAGAGCTACTATTCCGGGGCTGGTTATTGGCAGAGCTAGCGCTTCTTTGCCCCCGGACAGCGGCTTTTTGGTGGAGCAGTGGCATTTTTGCGATCCTCCATTTTCTCAAGCCCCTAGAGGTGATTTTGGCTACTTGGGTGCAGTTCCCCGGATTAATGCTATTGGGATTAGCCTTAGCTTGGTCTAAGCGGGCCAGTGGTGGACGGCTTGGCTGGGCGATCGGCTTGCACGGTGGGCTGGTGTGGGTCTACTACATCGTCAATACCACGGGCTGGATTGTGCCGACTGGGGTTGCTCCAGAGTGGGTAACGGGCATTGGGCGCAATCCCCTAGCCGGTGGGACAGGATTACTGGTTTTAGGGGCGATCGCCCTGTATTTTCGGCAACAACCCTACAATTACGGCAAGTAATAAGCTTGCTCGATCCTCTTCATCCCTAGGCGCGAATATGACTCTTCTCCATGTGGAATCCTTGGTGGCCGGATACGTTCCTGGCATCGACATTCTCCAAGGCACAACGATGGACTTGGAAGCTGGAGACCTAGTGGCAGTCATTGGGGCGAATGGTGCGGGGAAGTCTACCCTGGCGAGGACGATCTTCGGCTTGGTGCCAGTGCGATCGGGCACCATTCATTTTCAAGGCCAAAACATTACCGGACAGCCCCCCGAACGACTGGTCACCTTGGGGGTGAGCTATGTTCCCCAGAGTGCCAATGTTTTTCCCTCCCTGACGATCGCCGAAAACTTGGAAATGGGGGCTTTTCGCAATAGCTCCAATCTAGTCCGTCGGCAGCAGCGGATCTATGATTTGTTTCCTATCCTCGGCAAACGACGACAACAGGCTGCCGGAACCCTCTCCGGCGGAGAGCGGCAGATGCTGGCCATGGGCAAAGCCTTGATGATGGAACCCCAGTTGTTGATTCTGGATGAACCCTCCGCCGCTCTGTCGCCGATTTTGGTGCAGGATATTTTCCGTCTGATTCAGCAGATTCATGCCCAAGGCACCACCATTCTGCTGGTCGAACAAAATGCTCGCAAAGCTTTGGCGATCGCCCAGAAAGGCTACGTAATGGATGGGGGCAAAGAACGATTTTCTGGCAGCGGCACCGAGCTGCTGCATCACCCCCAAGTCGTCGAGCTATACCTCGGCAAACGGAGTTAGTCTTCTCCTAGTTTTCCGCACTGCTCCTTAGCAACCTGATAGCGACGCTTAAATTCCAACTGCTGACGGTTGTGATCGACCATGGGGCGGGGATAGTTGGGTCGCCACAGATCGCCGGCAAACAGTTCCGCCGCCGTTTGCCCCCGTAGTTCGGGAATCCACTGCCGGATGTATTCTCCCTCTGGGTCAAACTTTTTCGCTTGGGTGTGGGGATTAAAAATTCGTAGGGGTTTGGGATCCATACCGCTAGACGCACTCCACTGCCAACCACCATTATTAGCCGCTAAGTCCCCATCAATTAGGTGGTGCATAAAATACCATTCACCCCATTGCCAAGAGAGTAACAAATCCTTAGTTAAAAAACTGGCAACCACCATCCGACAGCGGTTGTGCATCCACCCCGTGGCCTTAAGCTGCCGCATGGCCGCATCGACCAACAGGTAGCCAGTTTGTCCTTGGCACCAGAACTCAAACCGTTCCCAGTCCTGTTCCCAGGTAAAGCACTGCATTTGTGGGCGATAGGCCCCTGTCGCCAGCTCGGGAAAAAAGTAGAGAACGTGCTGGTAAAACTCGCGCCACGCCAGTTCCTGTCGCCAAGTGAGGATCCCCTGCTGCTCCTCATCGCTGCGGATAAGCTCCGCCGCCAGCACGGTCTGCTGCCACACCCGCCGTATGCCGACGGTGCCAAACCGTAAATGGGGGCTCAGTTGGGAGGTGCCCCCTGCGGCCGCAGGAAATTCCCGACCTCGGTCGTAGCGCCGCAGCCGATCGCCCACACAGAACTCAGTCAATAGGCGTAATCCCGCCGCTTCCCCGGCCACGGGCAGATCCATGGCATGGGAAAAGCCCAATTTTTCTAACGAAGGCTCATAGCGCAGATCTGCCACCGCAGCCATCACCTCGGCGTCCACTCCCACCAGTTGGCTTGGGGTATCTACTGGCTGCGGCTTTGGTCGCGCCGCCCAATTACGCCAAAAGGGGGTAAATACCCGATAGGGCTCCTGGGTTTTGGTGACGATTTCTGTTGTAGTGTGCAGTCCCAAATCATCGAACCAGCGCACCATAACCCCCATTGCCGATAGACGTTCCGTAACCGCGCGATCGCGGGCGATTGCTCCCGGCTCTCCATCTCGGTGGGCATGGATGTGGGTGATGGCTAACCGCTGTGCCACTTTCGGCAGCAACAGCACTGGGTCCCCATAGACCAGCAGCAACTCACTGCCCAACTTCCGGTACCGTTGCCCCAATTCCGCGAGACACCCCAGCATAAACGCCACCTTGCCGCCGCCATGCACCCGTAGGCATCGTCCGGCAATCACTTGCTCGGCATAGAGAATGGCAGGATCAAAGACAAAAAAACCTACCACCGCCCCCACCACCGCCGCCAGAGCTGGATGATCATCCACACGCAAATCCCGTCGGTGCCACACAAGGGTTCTCATAGGTTCAGCAATTCCAAAAAGGTTAAACGCTATGCTTGATCTTAACGCCATTCCATGACCCTGCCCCACTATGAAGCCCTACCCCCAAACCCTCTTCATCCGAGCCTTTCACTGGGTCAATCTTGTCAGTCTCTTCCTGATGCTCACTAGCGGACTGCAAATCTATAACGCCAACCCTGTTTTTGGCGGTCGCGAGGGCTGGCATTTCCCCCCCTTTGTGCTCCTTGGGGGCTGGCTTGCTGGCGGTCGGCACTGGCACTTTGCTGCCATGTGGCTCTTCAGTCTTAATTTTTTAGCCTATCTTTTCTATGCGGTGATCACCCGTCGTTGGCAACACCGCTATGCTTCCAGCAAAGACGTCGCGGCTCTGACTAAAACCCCAAACCCCAAGCGCCGCGCCTTCGCCTGGCATCGTCTGCTCTACACCCTTGCCATTCCCGTCCTAGGACTACCCATCCTCACCGGCATCGCCATGTATAAACCCGCCCAGTTTGCCTGGTTGGTCGATTGGTTTGGCGACTGGCAGGGTTTGCGGGTAATGCATTTCCTCGCGGTGCCCTTTTTTGTGATGTTTACCCTCTTCCACTCCCAAACGGCGCGTCGTGCCGGGGGCGATCGCCTCCTCGACTCCATGTTTTGGCCCGAACCTTAACGCGCTTTATTCCAGGGTAAGAGCATCACGAAATCCGCATGTGGGCAAACCCCTCCCGTCGAGATTCAACACCTACTTGGAGATTCGCCAAATGTTGCCAAAGGGATGCCACCCGCTTCGTTCTGCCCAGCCCTAGGCGTTGGGCCGTAGCCATTAACTGCCGCTGGTAGGTCCGCGCTGTAGATTGCCACCCAAACTTTCGAGCATGGGCAAGGCTCTGGATTTGATAGCGTTGGCGGTAGGCTGGCTCCTGTACCGCCCGAACTGCGCGAGCTAATTCCGCCGGATCGGTGCCCGTGATATAAAGCGGCAACTCCCCCGCCACTTCTGGAATCGCCGTATAGGGACAGGCAATTACGGGACAGCCACAGGCCATTGCCTCTAGAATGGGCAGTCCAAAGCCCTCGATCAGGGAAGGATAGACTAGGGCGATCGCGCCACTATAGGCTGCTGCCAGCTCGGGATCGCTTAAAAAATGATGTTTTACTGACCCCTCTGGCAACAATTGCCGTAATTCCGCCTCTAGGTGTGACGCCCCGCCACAGCAAAAAATGGTGATGTTGCTCCCTAGCGCTCGATCCTGCGCAAATGCCTTAAAAAGAAGCCGGACATTTTTATAGCCTCCCACCCCCGAGCGATCGCCCACCACCAAAACGTAGGGCTGGGTGACGCCATAGGTTTGACGAAATGCTCGAATTTGCGGCTCCGTTGCCGGGGCAAAACCGGAATCGACACCGTTATGGATCGTCGTGACCCGATCTGGGGTGATGTGGGAGTAGCAGCATCTGAGGCGGGCCGCTGTTGCCTGGGAAACCGTAATAAAGTGCTGGGCATGGAGCATGGCATAGTTTTTTTCTGCCAACATAAACGGCTGCAGCGCCCCGTGCTCCTCCAAGATCAAATCATGGACTACCAGCAATGAGGGTGTCGAAATGGGTGTCGTATAGTAGCTTGAGACAAATAGGCTTATCCCGTAGCGATCGCACAGCCGTTGCAACCGATAGCGCTCTTGCCCCGGATAGTAGGAATCATAGGCAGGGAAGTCGAGGGTGTGGTACCCCGGTAGGGAAGGCAATGTACCAGCACGATTAATTAATAGCCATTGTTGGGCGAAGGGCTGATCCTGCCATTGTTCTAAGAGCGATCGCCACACCCGAGCAATGCCATTGCGTCCCAACTGAAAAAAAACACCGTCAAATAAAAACATCACCTACTGCAACCTACCCTATTCATCCTCCCCCAACCCAAAAAGACGCTTGAAGCGAAACCATTGGGCTCTTAACTGCCAGAACTTGCTGGTTTTCATAGCCGCTATCCGCTCTTGGAGCTGTGGCACGAGCACATGGGCCTTCTTCATTTCGGCCATACTACCAAGCAAATACTTCAAACTGCTATCAATCCCCAGCCGTGGATCGGCAAAGAGCTTCTCGTAGCGGTCATCGACCGGTTTCCCTAGGGTTAAGGACTGCCACAGCCACTCCCCACTCGAAGCCCCTAGAAACGATGCTGTTACTTGGGATGCCTTCCGTCGCATGGACTGTTGCACCTCCGATTGCTGCAAATACTGTACGGTTTGCCGGTAGGGCCCCGGCTCGTAGGGACAGGATAGCCCAATACCAAGGCTGGTGACAAAATGGGCAGCGGCAGTGTTGGGGCTACCCAAAACCAAGATCGGCGTGTGGGAGACCGACATAATAAACGGAATCCGACTCGGCAAACTCAACAGCGATAGCTCTGCCCGGTCATCCTCCAGATCCAATGTTCCGCTCGGCACCACCGCAAAATAGTAGTGCCGCAGCTTTTCAGCTACCTCCTGCTCCGTTGGTAAAAACCCAAACTCTGTAATGCCATGGGATTCTGGGTGCTCCAGCCGACCGGGAACCGCCTTCGACTTGCTGCTGCCATACCAATGCAACGGCACTTGGGACGCTTGGGTTAGCAGAGCCAGTCGCTCCATCGCCCGCTGACTCCAGACGTTGCCAATCATGATGCCAACTTCCGGGGTTTGCTCAGGGCTAGGAACCGGAATCTCCGAGGGAACTAGGGAATCACAGGCAATGGGCGGCATCACATAAAACGGTAGCCCAAACTTGAGACCATAAAGGTTCCGCATTTCCAACGAAATCGTGAGCCGTAGCCGGGCGATCGCCAAGGCCCGTTGCAAAATCGCCGTCGTAATTCCCATCTCCAGCAGATTTCGATCATCCATCACAAAAAGACACAGCGGTGCCCCATAGAGCTCATGGAGGGCGATCGCCGTTAGCAAATCATCATCCCCATAGGGGATACAGAGGATCCGCCGTACCGTCATCGGCTCCCCCAATTGGGCGATCGCCCTCTGTACCCGTTCTTCAGCCGTTTCGGCTGCGTCGTGCTTGATGCATAGCTGCCAGCGACCAAAACTTTGCACCCCGCCATAGCCATCATCCGAACGGATGGAAATAATCTCCCGATCTTCAGGAAACATGCGTTGCACGATAATTCCCGTGCCATGCAAAGCGTTTACCTCATGCACGGTCACAACTACATCCACAACCACATTTACCGATCTATCGGCAGTTCGTTCCATGTCATTCAATAAAATTTTGAGGATCATAACATCCCCGTTTATCTGACTTGCCCAATCTCACCTAAATGGGAATCTAATCGGAGCAAGCTTGCTTAAAAGCGCCCATTTGTCTATTGCCCAACCTAAATGTCAGGCGATCGCCCTTAATGCCCAACTTTATTACTCTGTCTGGTCGAAATGCCACTCCGTGCTAGAAAATTCAACGGAGCAAAAACGGGCTATCCTTACATCCAACCATAACTGCACCACCTTGAATGACGGACATTTCTAGAAACTTTTGCTGGCTAGGGGTGCCCCATGATCGCTCTACTGCCGAAGTGCCAGGATTGCTTGTCTGGCGATGATTCACGGGCTGTCATTGCGATGCTTTTTTGATGCATCCCCATCCTGACTTGTCAGGCTGGTATGCGCTATGCGTCGGGCTAGGTTCGCTGCTGCGTTATTATTGCCCTTAGGATGTTTCTGGACGCATTCAGGGATGATTTAGCCATTAATTAGCGCCTATGGCAGCTTGCTGGAAATATGCCAATGGGACTGATTCTCCCCAATGGGAAATTACTTCTGATGGGCTTCGTGACCCTACGTTACATTTATTCCGTACAATCATTTAATTCCAGGCAAACATTCAAGTAATGATCCCGTGGCGCAAGTTTTGGCATGAATGGCGGATCGGCATTCTATCAGTGGCCGTTGCTTTGCTGGTTTCTCTGACTGCGGGGCTGACCCTAAGACCAGCAACTTCACCGGAATCACTTCCTATTGCCGCCCCACCCCCGACTCCCGGACCTATCTTCGGCCCCCCCACCCCAC
>JAAUUH010000014.1 GCA_012031145.1 Oscillatoriales cyanobacterium SM2_2_1
TTCGTTAAGCTGGCGATCGGCAGCCCGATAGTCCGCCTCGGAACAGCGGTTAAGATCCCGCTGGGTTTGGGGATTGCGGCAGTCGATAGACTGGGCCCAAACAGGGCAACCAAAAACACGAATGGCGCAATCACCCCAATGACGCATCCGCAGCCATAAATTTTAGTCATCGACCCACCCTAGGAAAAAGTGACTTGGTTTTGCTGCCACTGGCTGGGCGAAAAAGTGCGCAGTTGCAGGGCATGAACCGCACCGCTCTGGAGGGGCTCCTTTAGGGCATCATTCACTAGACGGTGTTGCTTGACGGTGGTTAGCCCCTCAAATTCAGGGGCGACTACGATCGCCGCAAAGTGCTGACCATCTTGGTTGGGGTCTTGGACATCAACTTGGGCCTGGGGCAAGGCCTGCAGAATCAAATCACGAATGGCATCGGCAGTCATCATCGGCACGGGGATACAAATAAATCTATTGTACCGAGAGGGCGATCGCCCGTTGCGGTTGATCCGCAGGTTTGCCAAACAAATAGCCCTGGACAAATGTTGCCCCAGCCCGGCGAAACCAATGCCACTCCTCGACGGTCTCGATGCCCTCAGCAACCGTAGCAATGCCTAGTTCCTGGGTGATTTCCAGAATTTTGCTGGTAATCGTGGCCTTGTAGGTATCATCATAAACATGGCGGGTTAGCTCCATATCTAGCTTCACATAGTCGGGGCGAAGCTGATGCAACAAATTAAGGGATGAATAGCCTGAACCAATGTCATCTAGGGCCACTTGAAATCCTGCACGACGATAAAAAGTCAGAATTTCCTGTAGCCGTGCTAAGTCTTGAACCTGCTCCGATTCGGTAATTTCAAAAACTATTTTTTCGTGGGCTACCCCCAAGGCGTCAATCACTCGCACTGTGGAACTGAGACAAAAGGAAGGATCATAAATTGAGGTCGGTGTGAAGTTAATAAATAGCTTTTCAGGAAATCCGTGATGGCTCATCTGCCGAATGGCACTTTGACGGGCCGCTAGGTCTAGGTGAAATAAAACCCCCGCTGATTTTGCTGCCGTCAACAGACGAAAAGGCGGTACTAAATTGGCTCCATCGACACCGCGCATCAGGGCTTCGTAGGCGAAAATTCGCTCCGGGTGCTCGACCGAAACAATGGGCTGAAAGTGACTGGTTATGCGTTGTTCGGCCAAAAGGTCAAGCAACCATTGGGAATTAAATAGGGCCAGAAGACGCCGCAAAGACATCACACAGGGCAGATCGGCAAAACTAGGGGAACAGTTGGGTTGGGTAATGAGCGATCGCGTGTCCTGTAATTCTGTGTCGGTCAAAATTTCGCCGAGGATGGCAAACATCGGCTGAATATTACTCTCTAAATAGCTGATCATGACCCGCGCATCGGCGGCTACAACAGTCATCGTGAGGGATAGTTCTTGCAGTCGAGTGACGGCCTTGTTAAAGGTGTGACCAATGGGAAACCAGAGATAAAGGTCGCCCTGCATAGGTAGTTTATTCGGTAAAACTTCGCATCGATTGCAGCCCCTAATACTTGTTTCGCAATTCATGTTCAAAAAGCCCCCCAAGCCCGTAGCGGTGTTCTTTTGCTTATCTTTCCATTGTAGGGAGTCTCGAATCCGATAGTTAATTTAACGCACAATCATGACTGGCACCGACGCATGGTGGGCGACATAATCGCTGACACTGCCCAGCAGCAGGCGCTCCAACCCACCCAACCCCCGTGACCCCAATACCAGGAAGTCCGGCTGTTCTTCAGCGGCGATCGCACAGAGGCGTTCCCGAGCGAAGCCCCGCTCTAAGCGTTGCTCACAGGGCACCCCTGCGGTTTGGCATAGGGCTTGAGCATGGTCTAAAATCCCCTGGGCCGAGGTGATTATTTTCTGTTCTAGATCCAAATCAGGGAGGCTGCGCAGGTTCACCCAATCCCCTGTGGGCATCAGTACCTCCGGCACATAGGTCATTTGGAGTTCGGCAACGGTGACTAGGATGACCTGGGATGGTGTTGCCGTTGCCAGCGCTAATGTTTTCTTGAGGGCGCGATCACTAGCGTTCGAGCCGTCTATGGCCACAATAAATTTCATAGCCCCTTCCTGTGATCCCTACTGATCACTACGCGGTATAGTCGTGTTGGTGGATACATCTCTATAGTTCTAACTTAGCGAGAAATGCATCCATTGATCGACTCCATTCATCACTCGTAACACATGACCAGTCGTGATATTCGCCGTGGCTTTATCGACACGGTGGGCCACACGCCCCTGATTTTGATTGAATCCCTCTCCCAAGCGACGGGCTGCACCATTTTGGGAAAAGCAGAGTTCCTCAACCCCGGCGGCAGTGTCAAGGATCGGGCGGCGCTGTTTATGGTTTTAGCAGCCGAACAATCGGGGGAGCTGTCACCGGGGGGCACTATTGTGGAGGGAACTGCCGGCAATACGGGCATCGGGCTCACCCTAGTGGCTAATGCGCGGGGCTACCGTGCGGTAATTGTGATGCCCGACAATCAGTCTTCAGAAAAAATTTCCCTATTGCGATCGCTTGGAGCCGAGGTGGAACTGGTGCCGGCCGTGCCCTTTAGCAACCCCAACCACTTTTACCACACCGCCAAGCGCCGCGGCGAGGAACTGCCCGGTGCCTTTTGGGCCAATCAATTTGAAAACGAAGCCAATGCTGAATCCCACTACCAAACCACCGGGCCCGAAATCTGGCAGCAAACGGGGGGTGAACTGGATGGCATCGTCCTGTCTTCGGGTACAGGGGGCACTATCGGCGGTGTGACCGCCTACCTTAAGGAGCAAAATCCCCAGATCCACACCTACCTGATCGATCCTCCCGGCTCCGGGTTGTACAGCTATGTCACCACCGGTGAATTTCGGGCCGAGGGTAGCTCGATTACCGAAGGTATTGGCATCAATCGTATGACCGCTAATTTCCGCCGTGCCCGCCTCGATGGAGCTTTTCAAGGCACCGATTTAGAAGCGATTGAGATGGCCTATTACCTTTTAAGGCGCGATGGTTTATTTGTGGGTAGTTCGGCGGCCCTTAATGTGGTGGGTGCCGTGCGCCTGGCCCAAAGGCTGGGGCCGGGGCACGCGATCGCCACAATCCTCTGCGATGGTGGGGGGCGATACCAGAGTCGGATGTTCGATGCCCAGTGGCTGGCCAGTAAAAATCTCATGCCCACTGCCAAGGGGTTAGAATTCTTATCCTAATTGTTGCGTGCACCATGGCATCTTCCTCAATTTCTGCGACCTTTGAAACGTTGCGATCGCGCGGTGAATCCGCCCTGATTCCCTTTTTGGTAGCCGGAGACCCTTCCTTAGACACCACGGCGGCAGCCCTGATGGCCTTGGATCGCCATGGAGCCGATGTCATTGAACTGGGTATTCCCTATGCCGATCCCTTGGCTGATGGCCCAGTGATTCAGGCGGCGGCTACGCGGGCCCTCGGGCGGGGCACCAAACTGGCTGGCATTCTGGAGATGCTGCGCGCGGTTACGCCGGAGTTGCGATCGCCCGTCGTGCTGTTCTCCTATTACAACCCTATGCTGCACATGGGGATTCCCAAATTTCTCCAACAAATCTATGACGCCGGAGCGCGGGGGCTGGTGGTGCCCGACCTGCCCCTCGAAGAGGCAATGGCGGTGATGGAGCCAGCCCGGGACGTCGGCATTGAGGTGATTTTATTGGTGGCTCCCACCAGTCCGCCGGCCCGTTGTGCGGCGATCGCGGCCCAGTCCGAGGGCTTTATCTATCTGGTGAGCACTACGGGGGTAACGGGGGTTCGTCAACAGGTTGCCAAGGGGGTCAAGACTATGCTAGAAACCTTACGAACTTTGACGGATAAACCAATTGGGGTTGGTTTCGGCATTTCCCAACCCGAGCACGCCCGTCAAGTGGTGGACTGGGGGGCAGACGCGGTGATCGTGGGCAGTGCCATGGTGCGGCGACTGGCAGAACCCCAGGGACTGGATGCGGTGGTTTCCCTCTGTCAAAGCCTTAAGCGAGCAATGCGGCAGGAATTAGCATGAACGGGTGGCAACTGGCGGCTCTGGGGGGGCTATGTCTCCCGGTTTTGGCATGGCTGTGGGTGGAGTGGCGCTATCAGGAGCGGCAGCGGGCAGCCCTCACCCTCGACCAAGGGGTGTGGCGATTCAAGCATTTTGAGCCACTGTTCTATCAGGTGGAGGTGGAATTTGCTGCCATTAACGACCATCCACGCCAAGATGTTTTTTTGACGGAGGTGCGTCCCGAGCTTTCGCTCCTATCCCAAGCTAGTTTGGAGCAGGTGACCTATCAACTTAAGGTGCGATCGCGCCATGAGGGGGTTGTTTCCCGCGTTGATGGCTACTGGGAGTCCTTTATTGTCAAGGGGAATCGCCGCACCCACCTGGATGTGATCCTCGAGATCCGGGGACAGCCCCTCGATGCCCTCGAAAGCGCTTGGCTGCGGCTGCACTATGTCACCTATGGACCCGAAGGTCGCCAAGAGCAGGTGCGCCATTGCATCATTCCGCTCCAGTTTCCCGAAACCCAGCGCCGCGCCCTCTGGCGACCGACCACCGATGCCGATGTGTTGCCCATTCGCACCCACCTGTTAACCGTATCTGACACCTTTCCCGAATTGATCCAGCGCTATGTGCAGGAGCACGCCCAGCCGGGGGATATCCTCACCATCGCCGAGACTCCCGTGGCCATTATGCAGGGGCGGTGGCGACACCCGACCGATGTGCGTCCGGGGTGGTTGGCCAAGCGGCTCTGCCACTATTTTTTACCGATGTCAAGCCTGGCTACGGCCTGTGGGCTTCAGGTGCTCATCGATGAGTCGGGAGCTTGGCGGGTAGGTGTGGCGTTTTTAGTTGGGGCGATCGCCAAGGGAATCTTCCGCATTCCGGGGGTGTTTTACCGTCTGGCTGGTGAACAGGCGCGGCTAATTGATGATGTGACCGGTACCCTACCGCCCTACGACCAATTTATTGTGCTCGGCCCCAAAGATCCCCAAGGTGTGGTGGAAGAAATCAGGCAAGAGACTGGGCTTGAAGCGGCGATCGTCGATGTCAATGATCTAAAGCGGGTGAAAGTCCTAGCGGCAACGACTGGGGTCTCGGAGGAATTGCTCAATCAAGCTCTGTTGCTGAATCCGGCGGGCAATGCAGCGGAACAAACGCCAATTGTCCTAATTCGACCCAACGCGACCGAATAGCGCAGTTTTTCACTGGACAGGAGCGATTTAACTAGCATTCCTTACCATGGTCTTTAAAGCTCTGCTTTGGTACTAGTGCAAGTCAAGATGATGTTATGGCTAAAATGTCGGCGAGACCGGGGATGACGAGATCTGACTAGATCCTTGAAGGGGTTTAGCCTTAGAGCGACAGAGGTTAGGGCAATCACAATCCCCATGCTGGAGTAACTGTTCACGTTGACAGTTATCAGTAACTCAGGCTGACTGATTTACCACACAGTCGTACCAAATCCCAAAGTGGCACATTCGCCTTCGAGAAATCTTGAACCATCAACTAAATTCAGGTTGACAACCTTTCCCCGGGTAATCAACATGTCTGCAAATGCCTATATCAATAGTATTGGTCAATTTCTTCCTGGGCAACCCATTAGTAATGATCAGATGGAATCCTATCTGGGAATGATTGCTAACCGTCCTTCCAAGGTCAAAAATCGAATTCTGAGAAATAATGGAATTCAGCAACGGTACTATGCCCTTGACCAAAATCAAAATTCCACTCACCTAAACAGTGAAATGGCAGCCGCAGCAGTGCGGTCAGCGATCGCCAAAATTAATTTAGATCCGCAAGCGTTCGACCTGTTAGCCTGTGCCACCACCTGGGCAGATTTAATCGTGCCGAGCTTTGCCAGTATGGTGCATGGCGAGTTAACCGAATTTCCGCCTTTAGAAATAGTCTCCACCCAAGGTGTCTGCTGCGCTGGGATCGCTGCACTAAAATATGCTGCCTCGCAAGTGCAGTTGGGTTATAGACAGCAGGCGATCGCAGTGGCATCGGAAATACCATCTCGCCTTTTTAAAGCAAGTCGATTTGCTGCAGAAGATACAGTCCAATCCGGTAAGCCCTTACCCTTTGACACTGAGTTTTTGCGATGGATGCTATCGGACGGAGCGGGTGCCGTAGTCATCCAAAATCATGCTAATCCCCGAGGACTAAGCTTGAAAATCGAGTGGATTGAATTAATTTCCCATGCCAATGCCTACCCGGTATGCATGTATGCGGGAGCATCTGATGAAACTGCGAAAAAACCTTGGATGAATTATGAGTCATATGCCGAAGTTGCCAAAACTGGCAGCTTGAATTTGCGTCAAAATATCAGACTTCTAGATCATGTGATCCAGTTGGGAGTCGAAGGCTGGCTGCGGTTGATTCAAACAGATAAGGTTCGACCTGACAACATTGATTGGTTGCTGTGTCATTATTCTTCCCACATCTTTCGCGGTCAGATTATTGAGCTTTTAACGGAGGCAAACTGCATGATTCCAGAACATAAATGGTTCACCAATTTATACACTAGGGGTAATACGGGATGTGCTTCCATGTATTTGATGTTGGAAGAGCTATTTAATTCTAGCAAACTGAAAGCAGGAGAAACTATATTCTGTTTCATTCCCGAAAGTGGCAGATTTACTACGGCATACATGATGCTGACAGTAGTTGATTCCCAAGGCGACCCTAAAATTGATTCTGAAGTCTGTCCTGAGGTTAACTTGCAATTGCTTTCCCCGCCGCTTGCTGCGACTGCTCCAACGCTTGAGGCCATTGCTGAACAATCAGTAGGGTCAGAATTGCTACGGGACTTAACCCTAGTCTGGCTAGAATTTGAACGAAAAATCCGGAGTGTAGAAGTCGTTAGAAAGCTGCACCGTGGAGACTTTACTTTGGCTGATTACAAAGCCTTGCTACTGAATCTGCGACCTCAAGTGGTCGAAGGAGCACGCTGGATTGCTCGTGCGGCTTCTAATATGATTGATTTCAATCTGCGATCTACATTCATTGGTCATGCTCAGGATGAGCATCGGGACTATCAAATGTTAGAGAGTAATTATGTGGCTGTGGGCGGTGAATTGAGTGAGATTACCAACGCCGAGAAGAATATTGGCAGCGAAGCCCTCTCCGCCTTTATCTTTCATCAGGCATCTCAACCCAATCCTGTAGATCTGATTGGCAGCATCTTCATCATTGAGAGCATTGGTAATCGATTAGCGGGGCCGTGGGCCGAGGAAATTAAAA
Organism: Oscillatoriales cyanobacterium SM2_2_1; assembly: GCA_012031145.1. Lineage (GTDB taxonomy): Bacteria > Cyanobacteriota > Cyanobacteriia > Pseudanabaenales > Pseudanabaenaceae > UBA999. Next base: position 7,266 of record JAAUUH010000014.1, read on the forward strand.
AACTCTTGAACTTGCGCGATCAACAAGTCTCGTTTTTGGCCTATCACAGTGCCAATGATCAATCCCATGTAGCCAAATTGCAAGCCCTGATTCATGCCAACTGGATTACTACTGCGATCGCCAGGCGGATTATTCTTACGGCAAGGGTCACAGCTAAGCTGTACCTGATGCAACTGGAAGAAATTGGAGGATAAGTAATGAGTTCCAATCATGATCGCACTAATCCCGATGCGTGGGAGGCGTTATATCTGGATCAGTCTATTCCAGTGGACATGGTAGCTAAGTCTTACATGATTAAAGACCTGCGAAGTTGGAGTCGTAACTATCTTTTGATTCCGATCAAACTATTCGCCAATATTTTGTTGGCCATAATCATGACGGTCAAACGGATCTTACCCTTCCAGTTTAGTGCCTATCAAATAATGCATAGATCAGCAGCTTTTTTCCTTGACTACTTCGTCTCTCCCGAAGCTTGCTATCTCATTGTCAGGCATATCTGCCTTGGCTCTAATGTCATTAATTTCCTAATTGATAATGGGCCTGACCAGAACATCCCCAAATCAAAACTCTATCCGCGCACAATTAGTGATTTAGCCCATAATGCATTCCTCGAACACGATCTTATTCTTTACAACTTCATATTTGATTACAACGCGGCACAAATCCATAATCCTTTCTGGCTTGAGGATTTGAAGAAAAAAGGGTTGAACTATGACAGCATACAAGCCATTGATATTGACATTGACATTTCGCAGCGAGGCTGGTTCAAGATCTTGGATTTGGAATCAGCAATTGAACTATTTAAGGTGTTTTATTCCCTTTGTCTGACTAGCGATGAGTTTGCCAGAGCAGTTTTGTCATTGCAATTTGATGAGAATTTCGGTTGCTATGTTAGTGCTATTACTCAGGACTATAAATGGAATCATGTGATAGCCAATCGCCACCCCCTAGCCCCCAATAGTCCATTCAACGCCGCACGAGATTTATTCCTGCACGGGATCATCACCGAAGCTTTACATTGCTATTTGGAACTACGAAAGCTGAGCTTAGGATAATTCTTCAAGATTTGAACGGAATTGGTTGAAGAATATCTGAACTTAATTCTGGGTCACGATAACTCCTTATCTATTTATCCGTTTTCTTGATTTGCGATATGGCAGCTTACCTAGTGATGTGAATTGCGATCGCCACTTACCGAAGAGAGCTTGCTAACATAGCGCTTCCCAAGTATTTTGGGCGGTTCGGCAAAGATCAAGAAATTCCATCGACACTGGCAATTGTGCTGGCGAAAAATGGTTTTAGTGACCCTAACACGCCAGGAATACCAACATTAAGTCTGCCTATTCCTTGCGCATTGATCCCGGGAATTCTCGCCCTTGGACACCATTGATGGTCTCCACAACGGCCCTGGAAGCAGCCATAATATCCCGCTCCGCCCCCCCAAGATAAAGTCGCCCAAAGCTTCCTACTGCACCGATTTCTAGAATATTGATCAAGGCGGACTTTTCGGCTTCGTTGGCGGCCAGGGCAGCGTAGGCGGCGGGTTCAACTTCCATGATGTAGAGGGTTTGCCCTGCCAACAGCATTTGCCCTTTACGGAGGCGGTTGATCAGTTGGGTTTGATGGGCGTCAATGTTGCGGATGATTTGGCTGGATAGGAGGCGTGGTTTTAGGCGATCGCCCTCACTGAGACCCAACAGTTCTAAAATTGCCCGTCCGGCTTCTTGGGTTTCCCCTTGACGACTGGAATGAATCTCTAATAATCCGTAGAGTCGTTCCACAATTTGTACTCCCGGACGAACAGAAGTGGCCTTGAGCGCGGTATCGGTAATGCGATTGATTTCAATGCCGGGAGAAATTTCAATCCAGAGAGAGGTGTCTCCGGGGAGGGGTAAAAATCCTTGGGCGACGGTGCCTAGATAGGCGGCATGCTGGGGTTGGAGCGAATCGAGATAGACGTAACTGCGTAAAGTAATGCCCAAATGTGAACCCTCAGTCATGGCTGGATGGCACGGACTTCAGAATAGCGCAAAAGCAAACCTCGCAACCGCATACTATGATGGGATCCAGTGCATTCCCCCGTTGCTGCCGCCCATGTCCGATCGCCCCATACTCCTGGAATTCGAAAAACCCCTTGCCGATCTGGAAAACCGCATCGCTCAGATTCGCCAGTTGGCCCAAGAAAACCAAGTGGATGTCAGCGATCAGATCCAACAGTTGGAGCAGCGGGCCGAGCAACTACGGCGGGAAATCTTTTCGTCCTTGGGGGCGATGCAGCGGATGCAAATTGCTCGCCATCCCCGTCGTCCTAGCACCCTCGATTACATTCAAGCAATGACGGAGGAGTGGATGGAACTCCATGGTGATCGCCGAGGGTTTGATGATCCGGCGCTGATTGGAGGTGTGGCTCGCCTTGGCTCCTATGGGGTGGTGATTATGGGACACCAAAAGGGACGGGACACCAAGGACAACATGGCCCGTAACTTCGGTATGGCCTCTCCTGGCGGCTATCGCAAGGCCCTACGGCTCATGGAGCATGCTGATCGCTTCGGAATGCCCATTGTGACCTTGATTGATACGCCCGGGGCCTATCCGGGGGTTGCGGCGGAGGAGATGGGACAGGGGGAGGCGATCGCCGCCAATTTGCGACTGATGTTTGGTGCTGGGGGTGCCGGTGATTTGTACCGTCATTGGCGAAGGCGGCTCGGGAGGGGCTCTGGGCATTGGTGTGGGCAATTACCTCATGATGTTCGAGCATTCGGTATACACGGTGGCGACGCCGGAGGCCTGTGCCGCAATTCTGTGGCGGGATGCGGGTAAGGCCGCCAAAGCCGCCGAAGCCCTTAAAATTACGGCGACGGATTTATTACACATGGGCGTGATTGATGAAATCTTGCCCGAACCCCTGGGAGGGGCGCACCGTGCCCCCCTTGAGGCAGGAAAGAGTCTGAAGTCGGGGATTTTGCGGCAGCTTGACCGACTGGCAACCCTGGCACCAGCGGAACTCCAAGCTGATCGCTACGCCAAGTTCCGCCGCATGGGTGTGTTTGCGGAGTCCAGTGCCGATGGTTAGGGAGCGTCGCCTGGTGATTGCTAGCGGCAATCGAGGCAAGGTGCAAGAATTTGAGGAATATTTGGCAGCCTTCGCGCTGACTTTGGTGCCAAAGCCGGAATATCTCGACATTGAGGAGACAGGGGCTACATTTCTAGATAATGCCCAACTTAAGGCTAGTCAGGTGGCCGTGGCGCTTGGGGAGTGGGCGATCGCTGATGATTCTGGGCTGGTGGTTCACGCCCTAGGGGGGAAACCGGGGGTCTATTCTGCCCGCTATGGTGCTACGGATGGAGAGCGCATCCAAAGGCTGTTGGGCGAACTGGAGGGACAGTCTGATCGCCGGGCAGAATTTGTCTGTGCGATCGCCATCGCCGACCCCCAAGGTCACATTTGCGCCCAGTCCGAAGGAATTTGCGCCGGAGAAATTATCCATCATCCCCTAGGCGAGCAGGGCTTTGGCTACGACCCAATCTTCCGGGAGATCACCAGTGGGTTAACCTTTGGACAATTACCGCCGGAGCGGAAGTCCGAGATTAGCCATCGGGCCAAAGCGCTGGTTCAACTCTACCCTCAGCTTATGAATTTGCCGATCATGGCCCCGGCGGATGCAACCGGGGATGGAGATATTCCGTAACGGGCGATCGCCCGACGAGGTGTTCTTGGGCCATACGATGGGATTTAGCGGGGGTCATCCGCCAGTAAAAGCAGTCGTCTTCGGTTACCACCACAATCGGGCCAGAGCCACACAGCCCCAGGCAGCCAGTGGGCACCACCTGAATGTGAGGCGGGGCGCTTTCCTGTAAAGCCGCCGATACCATCTCAGCGCCATCACGGGAGCAACTACGGAATTGACAGACCCAAACTTCGGACATCTAAGCCTTCCATCGCTGCCCCTAGTGTAGCCTAGACGCTTTTCCCCTCAGCACCTAGCCTGCAATGGCTGTGAGTACCCCTTCCATGTTTTGACAGGGCACGACTGACACCACATCCCGCTGGGCGCAATAGGCGATGTCATCCCAACCGTTGAGTTTTAACAGCCGTTGACCGTGGCTGGCATGGTGAAAAAGGGTCTCCAAATCATCACACCAGTGACGGTAAAGGGTCAGGGCCGCCACGGCCTCGTCATTGCCCAGTTCGGCTGCCAACCCATGGGCGATCGCCCCAGCACAGGCCGTATCTTCTAGGGCATAGCTCCCCTCCCAGCCCGAACCGACCACCCAGACCGTTCTTGGCTGCTTTTGGGTCAAGAATTCCACCACTGCCCCCAAGTTCACCATCGCCCCGGTGAGCACCATTGGCGAGTGACGGATCCGTTGCAATGTGCGGGTGCCATTGGTGGTACTCATGAAAATCCGCTTGCCCCGCACCACGGACGCCGTGTAGTCAAAGGGTGAATTTCCGAGATCGTAGCCTTCCACTTTTTTGCCGCCCCGCTCTCCCGCCCGGAGGCGCTGGGACTCAGGGAATGCACCACTCACCTGCCAAAGTTCGTTGAGGTCGGCAAACACCTGAATTGCCTCGGCACCGGCACTGAGGGCAGTGGCGATGGTCGTTGTTGCCCGGAGCACATCAACGGCGATCGCACAATCGGGCAATCCATCGGCCGGCACCAATTCCGGCGTATGGTACACAGATAACTTCATAGGCATAACACTGGGAATTTCCTAGAATCTATTGGCTATAGCCTATAGCTTTTTGGCCACCACTGTACGATGACGGGGGGTATGGGCTGTGATTTCGGGCATGGTAAACCCCGCCGCGGCCAACTCCGCCGCTAAATCCAAGGAAAAATAATCATCCAGGTAGGGCTCTGTGCTTTTGAGCAGCGTCAAAATATAGGGCGGCATCTGGGCATAGATTGGTGATTGGGGGTTCATATCCATAATAGACAGGGTGCCGCCGGACACCAAAACCCGATTGATCTCCCGTAGGATCGCCCGGGTTGCCTCCTGGGGCAGTTCATGGCAAATCAAACACATCGACACGAGGTCAAAACTGCCATCGGCCAACCCTGTGGACTCCGCTGGGGCATGCACCCATTGGATCCGCTGCTCTGAAGCTTCCTTGGGTAACTGCCGCTGCCGATCATGGGCGATCGCCAAAAAGTAGGGCGACAAGTCCAGCCCCGTCACTTCTGCTTGGGGAAGCAATTCCTGCAACGCGAACGTACTCATGCCCACACTGCACCCCACATCGAGAATGCGCGTTGGTAGTTGGGATAGGTGCGATTGCAACACCCCATGGTAGGACTGCCGTAAACGGCGATCGCCATCTGCCTCGGACTGCTTTGACCAAATCCGTGAATGCACCGCATGGGACACCACCTCCACCTCCATGGCTGGCAGCAACCCAAGTTTCCTTCTCCATAGGCATGGAACGAACAGGTGTAATAGGCTGGATAAACCACCGCTGGATTCTCCACCGCCGCTAGCGATCGCCCCAGTTCCCCCCGCCTCGCCTCATAGTCTGCAACCCGCTGCCGCCACGGTACCCCAATGCTTTCCGCCCGCTGCACCATCATCTGGCGCGCTCGATTCTTGGCAAAATCAGCCAAGGGTTTGAACCTTAGCAAAGCATTGACGCCCTCGGTGATCCATCCCGTAGCCTGCGTTGCCCCAGCCGTCATTGCACACCATTCCTTTGGATTGAAAATCAATAAAAGCCTAGCATTTGCTCCTAGGGACGATAGAGATTTTTAGACAAAAAAGTGTAGTCATTTTCGGTATCATATCCTGCATAGAAAACTATAAATTTTGTAAAAGGGCAGTAAACAGTGACTATTCGGGTAGCAATCAACGGATTTGGACGCATCGGACGAAACTTTTTACGGTGTTGGGCAGGTCGAAAAGAAACTCAGTTGGAAATTATCGGCGTCAACGACACCTCCGATCCCAAGACCAATGCCCACCTGCTTAAGTACGATTCTATGCTAGGCAAATTTGACGGTGTGGTTGAAGCCGACGATAACTCTCTGACAGTCAACGGTCATATGATCAAAGCCGTTTCTGATCGCAATCCCGAGAATTTACCTTGGAAAGATTGGGGTATTGATTTAGTTATTGAATCTACGGGTGTATTTACGGATCGCACGGGTGCGAGCAAGCACTTCACCGCTGGTGCCAAAAAGGTTTTGATCACTGCCCCCGGTAAAAACGATGACGGCACCTTTGTAATCGGAGTCAATGCCGATCAGTACGAACATGGGAAGCACCACATTATCAGTAATGCCAGTTGCACCACCAACTGCCTTGCCCCCGTCGCCAAGGTGCTGCATGAAACCTTTGGCATTGTTAAGGGCGTCATGACCACCACCCACAGCTACACTGGCGACCAACGCCTGCTCGATTCCAGCCACCGCGACCTGCGCCGTGCCCGCGCCGCCGCCCTTAGCATTGTGCCCACCTCCACCGGAGCGGCTAAGGCTGTTGCCCTCGTTCTTCCGGAACTGAGTGGTAAGCTCAATGGTATTGCCTTCCGAGTGCCAACGCCCAACGTCTCAGTGGTGGATTTTGTTGCTGAAGTGGAGAAGTCCACCATAGCCCAAGAAGTAAATGAAGCTCTGCGGGCCGCGGCTGAAGGGCCAATGAAGGGAATTTTGGAGTACAGCGAACTACCCCTAGTCTCCATCGACTACCGCGGTACTGACGCTTCCTCGATCGTCGACGCCTCCCTGACCATGGTGCTTGGGGGCAATCTAGTGAAGGTGATCTCTTGGTATGACAACGAGTGGGGCTACAGCCAGCGGGTGGTTGACCTGGCCGAAGTTGTGGCCCAAAAGTGGGCTGCCTAGCTTGATCCTAAGCCCTAATCCATCGAAAAAAGCCTCAAAAAAGGGGCTTTTTTTGTGATTCCTGGATGTTACATGACGCCCTAAAGCTTTGTTTGCCTATGGTGCCCCCCTGCCAACGGATTATCGGACTGACCGGCGGTATTGCCACTGGGAAATCCCTTCTTGCAGCTCACCTTAGCGATCGCCATGGCGTACCGATTTTAGATGCCGATCACTACGCTCGCCAAATTGTCGATTCGCCGACCATCGGCGAACAGCTGATGCACCGCTACGGGTCGGCAGTGCTTAATCATGATCGCACCGTAAACCGCCCACGATTGGCAGAGTTGATTTTTCCAGTGACCGGGAGCGGGCATGGCTCAATGATTTGGTGCATCCAAGGGTGCGTGATCGCCTGCTGATGGAGGCTCAAAACCACGCCCCCCAGACCGTAGTGCAGGTGATTCCCCTCCTCTTTGAGGCGGCCATGGCCGACTTGGTGACCGAAGTTTGGGTGGTAACTTGCAGTGAACCGCAACAACTCCAACGACTCATGGCCCGCAACAACCTAGATGAAGCCAGGGCCCGGCAGCGCATTCAAAGCCAGTGGCCCCTAGCGCAGAAAGTTGCCCTAGCCGATGTTGTTCTTGACAACAGCTACGATCCGCCCCATCTGTTTATCCAGTCCGACCGGGCCTTTGTCAATCCGAGACCTCCCAGAGCTTAGGGGATAGGGAATACCACTAACGAGTATTCCTAGAGCTATAGTCATTTAGCTTGAATTTGATACAGCTTTTTCCAACTTCAAACCCCTACTCGGTCTGAACTCGAAGGTTAATGTTGGTCTTTTACAGTCTCAATCTTAATTAAAATGACTATATATTCGGGTAGGTTCGGACATCAAAGGAAAAGGGGGTTTGGGTCCTGCGCCCCCAGCCAGGGTTTCACCCCTGCACCCCGTCCTAACCAAGTTATAGTCATTTCAAATAAAAACGAGACAATTCAACCTACTTCAGGTGATATTTTCAAGGATTCAAACTGTCTCATGGCTATTTAGAATGACTATATTTACAGCTATAGCTCTTGATCGCCGAGAGCCAAGACGCGGCGTGCACCCAAGTATCCCTATCTCTCCCTGTGGGCGGTTAGGATAAGACCGCTGAACCAAGGTGATCGGCTCTGGCAAAGTCATGCTATCCTTCGGGCGATCGCACGGAAGGAAGACAATATGCGGCAAATCATGACCTTTTGGCTGGGGTTTCTGCTGATGCCCCTAGCGGCCAGTGCCCTGCCTGGACAAACTTCTGAGGACGTAGCCGATTGGATTAAATCCCATCCCGTTCTCCGTCCGGAGTCTGGGGAGCGGCTTTGGGTGCGGAAGAGCAACACCCCAGCACGGCGGTTTCAGTTTCAAGCAAGTAGTTTTGTTCCCGGTCGGGCTGAAATTCGTGGCAGTGCCAACATCATTCGCAGCGAGCGGCTGCACCTCTTTGATCTGGTAGCTGGGGTATCACGCGATCGCCTCGAAGACCTGTTGCGATCCATCTACGGCCCTGCCCTAATTGAGGATTATCGCCGGGCGACCGTGGTGTTCCGCTATCCCACCACCGAAAAGATGGGCGATCGCAACAACCGCACCGTCCAGGCTGTGCGCGGAGAACTCCGCCGAGGAGAGCAGTTTTCCTACTGGCTAGAACTGGTGCAAACTAGCCCCCGCAAGGCCATCTCAGGACACATTACAGTTTTTGCCACCACAGACCTAGAGAAACTGCAAGCCGACCTAAGCCGGTAGGGGCTGAACATCCTTGATTTTGAAGCCACGCTTGCTGAGCTCCTGACCAAGGGCCGCTTGGTTTTTTACCCGATCCACAAACACGACCCCATTGAGGTGATCCACTTCGTGGAGAATTACCCGGGCCAGCAAATCACTGGTCGTCAGTTTTTGCGGCTTGCCTTCGAGATCGCGATAGCTCACTGTCACCTCATTGGGGCGCACCACATCCATAAACACGTTGGGAATGCTGAGGCATCCCTCCTCGCCATTAACCAGGGAGCCGCCGGTAGCTTTGACTTCGGGATTGATCATCACCATGGGGGCGGCATCGGGCTGATCGGGGTGGATGTCGATGACAATAATTTGCTTGGCAATGCCCACTTGGGGTGCGGCTAGGCCAATGCCATCACAGCTATACATGGTTTTGAGCATGTCTATGGCCAGTTGGCGAATCTCGTCAGTAATTTTGCTAACTCTTTTGGCAGGCTGCCTCAAATCGCGATCGCCCAAGGTATGAACCTTCAGTGGCGGGGATTTTAATTTTTCCTTAGAAACGGTTGCTAGGGTGGTGATCACAACGGTGGATGCAAGAATAACTCTTCATATTCTGCCATAGGTTCCCTAGCCTAACTCCAGCGGTCGCCGCCCCTCCATGGCCTTGGTCAGGGTAATTTCGTCGGCATACTCTAGGTCGCCACCCATAGGAATGCCAAAGGCAATTCGGGTCACTTTCGTGAAGGGAGTCAGCAAGCTACCCACATAAAGGGTGGTGGTCTCCCCCTCCACACTGGGGCTAATGGCAATGATCACCTCAGTGATCCCACCGCCACTGACCCGCCGCACTAAAGATTGGATAAACAGTTGGTCAGGGCCGATGCCATCCATCGGTGAAATCAGTCCCCCCAGCACATGGTACTTGCCGCGATATTCTCGCGTTTTTTCTAGGGCAATCACATCGCGGGAGTCAATCACGACACAAAGGGTTTGGGAATCACGACGGCTGTCAGCACAGATATTACAGATGGGATCGGCAGAAAGGTGGTGGCAAACCGTGCATTGTCCCACCTGTTGTTTGGCATTGAGTAGGGCTTCGGCTAGGGCGGAAATCTCGGCATCGGGACGTTTCAGAAGGTGCAGTGCTAAGCGCTGGGCGCTTTTGGGACCAATGCCCGGCAACCGCTGTAGCTGTTCGATCAGGTTGGCAAGGGGGCGGGTATACACAGAGCAGAGGGAACCGTCAGCAAGGCTTATGGTACCGCATGGATCTGCGATCGCACATAGACCCACCAGTTCCGGGCGATCGCCTTATCTTCAAAGGCAATCTCCCATCGCTGTCCATCGCGATCCCCCAGTATCAGTCGCACATCCCTGACCTGCAAAGGCAAGATATCGTCAGGGCATTCCCACGGATTGCCATCGATCAAAAGCTGAACCTCCAATAGCTGGGAGAGAGGCACGGTGTGGAGAACCTGGGGCACGGCGGTAGTGGGTTGAGCCCAGATCAGGCGATCGCCCTGTTGTCCCACCAATACCCGTCGATCATAACTGTGGCGTTCAAAGGATTCTGCCCAGGAGCGGTAGGCTTCGCGGCGACCATATTCCTGACGACCGGCCCAAAACAGCCAACCGAACACGCCCAACAAAGGCAACCACAAAATCCCCTCTAGCATGGCACCGCCATCATCACCGTTCCCGCAACTGTCGCCAGACCTGCCGGGCAGTTTTTTTGACCTGGGATTGGAGCTGATCGCCAGTTTTTTGCACCGTTTTTTTGATTTTGGGTGTCGCCGCAGCCACTTGGTGCTTCACCTTTTCGGGTAGTTCCTGGATTTGGGCATCGGTACGTTCTAGGGCATCATTCACAATATCAATGGCCCAAGAATCCAATTCTTCCAACTGGTCAGCAAGGCGCTCCTGCTGTTTCCGCCACTGGGACTTAATCTGATGGCGGGCTTGTTGCCATGTGCGCTGTAGCGGGTTCTTCATCTCCACCTGCCTAGGCTCAATCCGATGATTCCAATGTAGCGTGTTTGCGATACAGTTTGCAGATGCCACGACGACTGGTGCGAATAAATTCACAAAGTTGCTGAATATCCTCGCTAGGGGCAAGTTCTCTGTCGGCGGCGATCGCTCCTAGGGCCTCACTGCGGGTCAGCCCCCGCCGGTACAGCACCAGAAACGCCCGCTGAATGAGGCGGCGGCGGGACTCCGTAAAACCATGGCGCTGCAACCCCACTCGATTAATGCCAATGACTTCATTGGTATCCACTGCCATCAAAAATGGCGGCACATCAACTCCGAGGCGCGTCTGTCCCCGCACCATGGCATAGGCCCCAATGCGACAGTGCTGGTGCACCACGGCATCCCCCCCCAGAAAAGCATGATCCTGCACCACCACATGCCCCGCCAGCAAGACGTTATTCACCAGGGTAATGTCATTGCCTAGGGTGCAGTTGTGAGCCACGTGGGCCCCTGTCAAAATCAAGTTGCGATCGCCAACGATGGTCTTGCTATGCTCGGCTGTCCCTCGATGCACCGTCACGTATTCCCGGAATGTGTTGCCATGGCCGATCTCGACGTAGCTAATGACCCCGCTGTAGGCCGTATCCTGGGGTTCAGCGCCAAGAATTGCCCCATACCCCACCACATTGCAATCCCCTAATCGGGTATGTCCCGTAACTATAGCTCGCGCCCGCAGATGGCAATTTGCACCGATTTCCACATGCTCGTCGATGATCACATCAGCTTCCACCACAGTGTCCGCACCAATTTTGGCATTGGGGTGGATCATGGCGCGGGGATGAATCTGCGAAGACATGGGAGAAAGCAGCGGACTACGCAGGGAATTTTAGCGTGTTTCGATTCGTCCGTTATCTACGGCCCGCATCAGTAAGTCGATGGCTACATAATCTTCATCAGAAATATATTTTTGCTCCTGCAATTCCCGATGGATTGCCTGCTCAATCTTTAGCGTTAGGCGCTGGGAGAGTATAGCTTTACTCACCAAAGTGCGGATGCGGCTCATAGAATTCATGTCATCTCCGGACGTGGTCACTATCCCAAGGAAGTGGGACGTAGATCGTGATCTGGATCACGACCCGTTAAGAAGAACGCCAAGGCTGCAAAAAATGCAACCGTTCTTTATATCAATGTGAATCCTGGTGGAATAATGTGCATTTTGGTGGAATAATGTGCACTCTGGTGGAATCCTGATATGCGCTAGCGCTATGAAGCAGATCAAGAATGAGTGTTTGATCTACTTAATCTATCAAACCTAGTTGAAATACCTAGGGACTTCATCTGGCTTTGTGATGAGACTTGCCTGCCCAACGCCCCATGTCCCCTAGGTGTTGGATTCCTGAAATTCTTGCCAGCGGGCTTGGAGGATCTGACGCTGTTGCAGGGCTGCTTCCCGCTCAGCTAGGGTAGCGGCAATTTTTTCGGGAGGAGCTTTTTGGCGGTAGCTGTCGTTACTGAGTCGGGCATCAAGTTGGGCGATCGCTTCATCCAGCTTTTTCAGGTTACGCTCTAACTTTTGCTGGAACTTGCCAATATCAATCAGTCCGCTGAGGGGCAAAATCACCTCCACCGTGCCGGCAACACCCCCTAGGGACTGGGGTGCCGCGATCGCCCCGACCACCCATTGCAGATCGACGACCTTAGCTAGCTCTTGGATGTAGCGTTCGGTTGGGCGCAGGTGATCGAGAACGGTGGCATCATCGCTGCGCAAAATTACCGAAATAGTTTGGCTGGGTTTGATCTCAGCTTCGGCCCTGAGGTTGCGAATAGTTCGGATCACAGCGATCAAAAGCTCGAATTGGGCTTCTAGTTCATCATCAATCCAGTGCTCATCGGCAACGGGATAGGACTGCACAGCCAGGAAAGTCCCGGGGTTCTGGCGATCGCCCCCCGTGAGAATTTGCCAGATCTCTTCAGTTATGTGGGGCATGAACGGATGAAACAACCGCAGGGTTCCCTCCAGAACCAAATACAGCACCTGCTGGGCTAGCCGCGCTTCCATCCCCTGTCCCTGCAACGGCCCTTTTACCAGTTCGATATACCAGTCACAAAAATCTCCCCAAATGAAGTCATAGAGCACCTTGGCAGCTTCTCCCAAACCATAGCGCTCCAGATGGCTCCGCACTTGGGCGATCGCCCGATGGTAACGGGACAAAATCCAGCGATCCCCCAGTTCCAAATCCGTAGGTACAAACTCCTCGGCCTCGCTGCCCTCGGGAGTGAGATTCATCAACACAAAGCGCGATGCATTCCACAGTTTGGTGGCAAAATTTCGCGCAACCTCTACGGTGGGGGATTCATCGGTCTTGCGGTTGTAATCTAGGCGAATGTCTTGCCCCGCCCCCACCACTTCCCTGACAAGCGCATAGCGCAGGGCATCGGTGCCGTATTTCTCAATCAGTAGCAGCGGATCAATGCCGTTGTTTTTAGATTTCGACATTTTTTGGTTGTTTTCATCCCGCACCAAGCCATGGATGTATACCGTACCGAAGGGAATATCGCCGGTCAGCCAGCCGGACATCATAGTCATCCGAGCGACCCAAAAGAAAATGATGTCGAAACCGGTCACCAGCAGTGTGGTGGGGTAGAAGCGGCCCAAGTCAGCGGTATCTGCGGGCCAGCCTAGGGTAGAACAACACCATAGCCCCGATGAAAACCAGGTATCTAAAACATCCCCATCCCGAACTAAGTCTACTGGAGCACCAAACTGGGACTGGGCTTGAGTCCGGGCTTCGGTTTCCGTGCGCGCGACAAACATGGTGCCATCGGGGGCATACCAGGCTGGGATCTGATGCCCCCACCACAACTGCCGCGAAATGCACCAATCCTTTAACTTAACCAACCAGTCCCGGTAGACCTTGCTCCATCGCTCTGGCACAAACTGGGGCGATTGATTCTGGTCAAGCTCTTTTAGAGCGCGATCAGCGAGGGGACGAATGTTCACAAACCACTGCGTGGACAGGTAGGGCTCAATGGGCACCTTACCCCGCTCAGAATAGGGCACACTATGGCTGTAGGGTTCGATGCGCTCAACCAGTGCCAGTTCTTCTAGGGACGCCACCACCTGTTTACGGGCCACAAAGCGATCTAGTCCCGCAAAGGTGCCCCCATGGGCGTTGAGGGTGGCATCGGGGTTAAGGATATTAATGAATGGAAGCTGATGTCGTTTACCGATTTCAAAATCGTTAAAGTCGTGGGCTGGGGTGACTTTGACGCAGCCGGAGCCAAATTGGGGATCGACATAGGCATCGCCAATAATGGGAATATCCCGATCTTGTAAGGGCAGGCGCACGGTTTTTCCAATCAGGTGGCGATAGCGATCATCCTCGGGGTGAACCGCCACCGCCGTATCACCGAGCATCGTTTCTGGGCGAGTAGTGGCCACCACCAAATAACCGGAGCCATCACTAAGGGGGTAGCGGAAATGCCAGAGGGATCCCTGAACTTCTTGATTGTCTACTTCTAAATCGGAAACCGCCGATCGCGAGGCCGGGCACCAGTTAACCAGATATTCCCCCCGATAGATTAGGCCCTCCCCATAGAGCCGGACAAAGGCCTCATTCACTGCTGCCGATAGCCCAGCGTCCAGGGTGAAGCGCTCCCGGGACCAATCTGCGGAAGCTCCCAATCGCCGAATTTGGTTGACAATGGTGCCGCCAGATTCTGCCTTCCACTGCCACGCTCGCCCTAGGAATTGCTCCCGTCCCAGTTCGATGCGATCACGCCCTTCGGCTTTGAGTTGTTTTTCTAAAATGGTTTGCACCGCTATGCTGGCATGGTCGGTGCCCGGCAGCCACAGGACATTTTTGCCCACCATGCGTTGGTAGCGGACGATTGTATCAATTAAAGCCAGCTCTAGGGCGTGGCCAAGGTGCAAGCTTCCTGTCACATTGGGCGGCGGAATCATAATACTAAACATGGGTCTATCGCTTTCCGCATCGGCGACAAATATCCCGCTATCCTCCCAACAGGTCTGCCAATGGCGATCGCGTTCTTGGGGAGGGTACTGCTTGGGAAATTCGTTGGCGTTCATAGACAAAGTTTGGCAGCAAAATCTCTCCCAATAGTACGCTAGGATGACTTTATGCATCAGTCCTACCGTCTCATTTCCCTACTTCCCAGTGCCACCGAAATCATTGAGGTTTTGGGCATGACTGCCTATTTGGTCGGGCGATCACACGAGTGTGATTTTCCCGAATCCGTCAAGGATCTGCCGGTATGCACCGCGCCTAAGTTTTGTCCCGACGGCACCAGCCAAGAGATCCATGATCGGGTGACGGCGGTGCTCGAGAGTGCCCTCAGTGTCTACCGTGTTGATCTCGATCTTTTGCGGGAATTGCGCCCCACCCACATCATCACCCAGTCCCAGTGCGAAGTTTGCGCCGTCAGCCTCGCCGATGTTGAAGGGGCGATCACCAGCCTCATGCAACAGGACCCCAGCCTTTCGCCCCAGTTGATTTCACTCCAACCCAACTTTCTTGCTGAAGTATGGCAAGACATTGAGCGGGTTGCCCGCGCCCTCGGTCTCGATCCCCAGCCGATCCTCCAAGATCTCCATCAGCGCCTTTCCGCCTGCCAAATGGCCGTAGCCGGGTATCCCCAGCCCAGGGTTGCCTGCATCGAATGGATTGAGCCCCTTATGACCGCAGGCAATTGGATTCCTGAATTAGTAACCTTAGCGGGAGGGATTCCGGTACTCGCAGAAGCGGGCAAGCATTCGCCATGGATCTCATGGATCGACCTGATGGCCGCCGCCCCAGACATCCTTGTGTTTATGCCCTGCGGCTTTGACCTAGGCAAAACCGCCGCTGAAGTTGCCTATTCCTTTGCCGTCCATCCCCAATGGCAGGAGTTACCCGCCGTGCGATCGGGGCGGGTTTACATAACCGATGGCAATGCTTACTTCAACCGTCCGGGTCCCCGTCTGGTAGATTCCCTAGAAATTCTGACCGAGATCATCCATGGCGATCGCCTTCCCCATCACCACTCTTCGGCTTGGCAATCCCTCTGCCTCGACCAGTCCAATGTCTTCGCATATACAACTTCTCCCTGACCATGGTGCCAGTTCTGTCGAGTGTGCGTTCCAATATGCAACGTAACCAGACCAGAATTCCCCATTCCTGTTTCTGAGATGTGGTAGTCCATGCCCTCACGATGTTCGTGCCTCTGAGCAAACCTAAAGTTGCCAAACTCCTACGGGCAAACGGTCAAATTCAATCCCCCCGATAGGTGGGAATAGCCGTTTTTTATTGTCCCCTCTTCCCCGTATTTAAGCGTTAAGTTGAATGTCACAGGTTTGCCATTCCAGTGGACTAATCTCCATAGAGTCAAAACCCACCGGCAATGGATGCCTCCAACTGCAGTGAGCATCAAAAAAAATCAAGGGGATAGCGTTTTATCCCCTTAACTTGTTATTTATTATTTACTTGCTCGACAACCTAAGACCGCTAAGAAAATCCCTATACCCCTAACAGGAGTGGGCTTGCCAATTCCGTTCGATCACTTCGTTGGCATTTACACCAATTTGCTGAGCAGCACGGGTTAAAACGGACTCGCTACGGAGCTTGTCTTGCTGACGGTTGCGAATAGCAGTGCTGCGAAGTTGCTCTTTAATAGACATGACCTTTACCTCTCGATAACTCTTCCGATGAACTTAATATAACACAAATTGTATCTAAAGCTACGGTTTTCAAGATAATTGCCAAATACTTTGATTTGTCTTACTTATGTCATTCCCCTTCCAATGGTCGAGAGGCTTATAGGTGCAAAACGACTTCCGCTACCCTAGGGTTTGCCCAGTGCTATAGCTATGTTCGGGTAGGTTCGAGCATCGAGAGAAAGGGGGTTTGGGGGCTGCGCTCCCAGCCAGTTCTACCCCTGCACCCCATCCTAACCAAGTTATTTACAGCGATATTTTGTTTACGCTATACCAAGGGACTATTCCTTTGATGGAATTTTCGGATTCGTCCGCAGACCTAGCCCACAGCAACCCGGTGCTTGGCCCCGGGATGGGATCAATTCCCAAATCAATATCCCTCGTTGTTGCGCCCTAGCTTAAGATGGCGTCGAGTTAATCCCAGTCAAGGCTAGGCGGAGGTGGGATAGGATCAGTTCTTGGGCATCTCCCAACTGACTGTGGGAAAACCACCACGGCAAGTTTGGGGGCAGGTGGGGCAAAAGCTGATCCCGCAGGTAGGGACTGCCATAAAATGCAATGCCACGCAACTGTCCCCGATCGCCTAGGTCTCGTAGGAACTTTAGCCACGGAGTCACCCCATCCCCCGATGCCGTGAAAGGATTGCCCCGACTAAAAATTTGCACCCACACGTCTTCCATGCGATCGCCCATGAGAACAGGAAGGGTTTGGCGTGTTACGGTTAGCACCTCAGCTTCCGGCAGTTGGAGCAGGGGCTCGGACAGGGGCAGGCGGTCGGCGATCGCCAACTGGAGCGCAATGGGGCCCGTGAGCGGGTGGGGTGAGGTTTGGAGCGCAGCGGCCGTAATGGCGCGGGCAACGCGGCGATGGGACACAAAATCCAGTTGCCTAGGGCACAACAGGGCGCATTGCGAATTTTTTGCCGGGCATGGGCAATGCGTTCTAGGGAAGCATCAAGGCGTTTCATGCTGAGAGCTCCATCGGCGACGGCTTGGGTGATCGCGGCGATCGCCCCGACAGCATCCACAGGCATAAGTAACAGATCTGCCCCTGCCTGAAGGGCCTTCACTACTGCCACATCGGGAGCATACCGACGGGTGATCCCCGCCATCATCAGTGCATCGGTAATAATCAGCCCATCAAACCCCAACTCGCCCCGCAAGATTTCTGTCAGCCAGCGGTAAGAACACGTTGCTACCTCTGCATCAACTTGGGGTACCACCACATGGGCAGTCATCACCGCATCGACCCCCGATCGCCAGGCGAATTCGAAGGGCAAGCCATCCCCGTGCCGCCAAAAGTCCAAATCACCCATCACCGTTGGCAATGCCAATGGGAATCGACTACCGTATCCCCATGGCCAGGGAAATGCTTCGCCGCCGTCAGTACTCCCTCCACAGATTGCACCCCCCAGAGAAAGGCCCGACTGCCAGCCATGACCTCCCCCGCAGTTTCGCCAAAGGCCCGCACATTGATCACTGGGTTTTGGGGATTACGGTTAATGTCCACCACCGGCGCTAGAAGCCAATTCAGCCCAATTGACCGGGCCTCTATAGCAGTAATGTGTCCCATGGCTACTGCCTGATCGGCGCTGGCAGCCATTAAAGCCATGGGCGGTGGAAACCGGGTGCCACCATAGAACCATTGCCCCACCCCCTCTTCCACGTCCGCTGCCAGAAACAGCGGTTGCGGTGCCCACGATTGCAGTTCTGCTGTGCGCGCCGCCACCTCTGTCATACTACCGCCGACCAATATGACACCACTGACTCCGGCTTGAAGGTGCGATCGCAGTGCTTCAGTTCCTAATTCCCACTGGGGATATTGCCGCTGATGGTCAAGGGGGTAACCGGAAGCCCGCAGAATCAAAAGTTGGGCAAAGGGCGATGCCATCAAAATTCCACAGCGAAATTATTTCGAGTCAGGGGCTGCTTGATCTCTAGTCCCTCACCGCCCAAAAAAAACAACGGTTGCCCCTCCACAGACAAGAACAAGCGGGCATCGGGATTGAGGCTGGTAGCAGTGTACAAAATTTGAATCACCCTTCCCTGCATTGTGGCACTACCGCCGCCGCCCAGAAATTCACGGGAGAGGTCTAACCGAATATCTTGTCCTTGAACTGCTAGGTTCAAGATTTTTACGTTTTGGGGAATAGCACTGTAAAGATTGGGTTCCTGGGGTGGCTTGGCTACCATTTCTACCAGGACTTGTCGCAGGGTGCTGGCTTCGCTGAGGGATTTCAGTCGCCGGGGTACGGCCACCAAACGGTTGCGTCGTGATTCCAGCCAGTAAACTTCTACGGTTCGCTCTACCGGAGCGTCAAGAATTGGCTGGGTGGCGGAAGGATTTTGAATCTGCTGGGACAAAATCGCCACCGTGGTACCACCAGCGATCGCCGTAATCATTAATCCGATCCAGATCGATTTCGGCCACGTTGACGAGTTCATAGCGTCACTTTTACGCCCCATGCAAAGGTTTTCAGGCAGTATAGCGGAAAGGGGAACCGTTCTGGCTTACAGAAATCGTAGTTGGTTCATTTGCTGCCGCACCGATGGCTTCAGCCGCTCCCCAATGGTTGGGGCTGTCTTGGGCCTGGATGCATGCTGCCGAACTGCTTGGGATACCTGACGCACTGCTGACTCCAGCATTGGAGCCGACCAGCATTCAGCACCAAACCCTTTGGCCGTAAGTTGCTGGACGCGGTCAGAGGTAGCGACAATTAGGCGCTTTCGGTGGCGCAACAGATCGCGGTGGTATTCATTACAGCGTCGCTCGATATAGGTGTCCGCCGTCTCATTGGGTTCGGTGAAATAAAGGCTCAGGTGGGCCGTTATGGTTTCGCAACGACCCGGCTGGGGCTGAGTATGGGCATCGAAAACTACAATGGTGCCGTATTCTTTATAGGCGCTAAAGTTAATCATCTGCTCGATGAGACGATCACGAGCTGCATCGAATCCGAGCCGTTGACATGTACGCCGCAGGTCACTCCAAGCACCGATCATGTTGTAGCCATCCACTAGAAAAAGTGGCGGTTCTGCCCGTTCCATAAGGTTGCAAGTACGTTATGTTTATTGTGTCATTGGATGGCGTGCCATGGGTAAATATCCTCCTGCTGAAATAGGTCATCATAATCCATGAATGATCCCGAGGTGATCGCCAAAGATTTATCCCAATTTCGCGACGCTGTCCGAAACGGGTTACCCTATAAACCCCTCTATGTGAAGTGGAAACTAATTTGGGCTTGCAACCTCCGTTGTGCCATGTGTCGCCACTGGCGGGATGAAGCGGGCTCTCCCCTGTCAACGGCACGAATTTTAGAAGTCATCGACGAGTTAGCCTCCCTCGGCTGTCAAAAAATACACCTCACTGGTGGCGAACCGACCCTACGCCCTGATCTTGAGCAACTTTTACAGCGTATGCAAAGCCATGGCATTCGCGCCACCATGACCACCAATGGCACCCTAATTTCGCCCCAGCGGGCAGAGTCCCTAGTTTCAGCCGGATTACACAAGGTGAATGTGTCTCTCGACAGCCCGATTCCGGAACTGCATAATTTCCTTCGGGGGCACTCCTGGGCTTGGCAACACGCTATCGCTGGCATTAGGGCGCTGCGCGCTGTGCTAACCCGCCCGCGATCGCTCCGTCTCAATACCGTGATCAGTGCCGCCAACTACCGATCCCTTGCCCAACTACCCGATCTAGCCCAACGGCTTGGCATTGACCGATTGCACCTCATCCCCGTAGATCGCCACACCGAGGATCTGCCTCCCCTCTCCCGCTGGCAGATCCTGCGCTATAACGCCTTTGTCGCGCCAGTCCTAGCCCGAAAGGCGATCGCCGCCCAACTGATCGACCATCCAGCCGCGGCCTTTCCCTTTGGACGAACATGGCATGATATTAGCCAAAGTATCCAAGGGCACTATGCCCGCACCTACTATGACCACCATCCCTGTTTCGCCCCCTGGATCCACGCCCTGATTGATCACCATGGACAGGTTAGTGTTTGTTGCATGACCACACACCAAGTAGTTGTTGGCGATCTCCAGCAACAATCCTTCGTCGACCTATGGCATGGGGAGCCTTACCGCCAATTGCGCCGCCAGTCCAACCTGCCCCAACTACCCCAGTGTCGCACCTGTGATATGTTCCTAGCTCAAAACCGGGCGATCGCCCAATTACTCCATACGCCCTAGCCCGCCCATGCGCATCATCCATCTCTTTGACCACCTCAATCAAGGCAATATGGGCATTCTCAAAACCACCTCTGCCCTCTCCGTTGCCCTAAAAGAAGCCTACGACATTCCCTCAGAACTGTGGTTCCCTAGGGGGAAGGCGGAGATTGCCCCTCAAGCCCGGGGGCTAGACTTGGTTCCCCTCGAACATACCGATCTTGGCTTCCTTAATGCCATCCTCTCCAGACAAGCCATCATTCCCCATACCACCACCGTAATGACCCATGGGTGTTGGCAACATCCAACCCTCTGGGGACAAGCCCTTAAAAAACGGGGCTGTTACTGGATTTACACGCCCCACGGCATGTTAGAACCTTGGAGCCGGCAGCAAAAATGGCTCAAGAAATGGCTTTATTTCCGAGTGATTGAGCAAATACAAGCCGCTAACGCCGACATTATTCGCGCAGTTTCCCGACCTGAGCATCTTAATCTCCAAAAAAAATTTCCACAAACCACCGTAACCCTGATTCCCTACGGACTAAAATCCGACCCAACACTAGACCGAGCATGGGCTGAAACATTGGATCAGCCTCGCATCTGCACTATTCTTTTCATGGCGCGCTTGCATCCCAAGAAGGGAATTATGCCACTTATTGAAGGTTGGTGTCGCTCCATACTTTACCAGAACCCCGGTTATGAACTGGCGATCGCTGGCTTCGACGATGGTGCTCTCCCCTATCTCACCCAAACCCTAAACGCCTTAAGTAATGCTAATATCCGCTATCTTGGCCCCGTTTTCGGTCAGGAAAAAGCCCAAGTTTTAGCCCAGAGTAGATACTACATCCTACCCTCCCACAGTGAAGGACTACCTACTAGCGTCCTTGAAGCTATGCAGTGCGGGCTGATCCCCCTGATCAGTGACGGATGTAACCTGCCTGAAGCCATTGACGCTGGCATCGCCCTCCGTTGCAACCCCAACCCCGAGGCGATCGCCCAAGTTCTCAATAGCCTTCCTTCACTTAGCCCCCATGAGCAGCAACATCGACGCCTCGCCGCCCAAAACTTCGTCGAGACTCACTTTGCTGTCGAGAAAACTGCTGCCAGACTGATGCGCCTGATACCTTGCCTTCAAAGTTAGTCCCACCTAAAAAAGCTGCTCTCTTTTGAGAGCAGCTTGCGAGTAACTAAAGAAGGGCACACGCCAAGAAAATATTGGTCGCAGCTACTTCAGAATCTTGGTCACAACACCCGAACCAACCGTACGTCCACCTTCACGAATGGCGAAACGCATCTCATTTTCAATAGCGATCGGGTTGATTAACTCCACAGTCATCTTAACGCGATCACCGGGCATGACCATTTCCGCTTCGCTACCATCGTCAGCCGTAAAGGTCACAATGGTACCTGTCACATCCGTAGTCCGAACATAAAATTGCGGACGATAGCCTGGAAAGAAGGGCGTCTTTCGTCCGCCTTCCTTCTCAGTCAGGATGTATACCTGGGCCTCAAACTCCGTGTGAGGCGTGATGCTCCCTGGCTTAGCCAAGACCATTCCCCGTTCCACATCGGCTTTCTGAATCCCACGAAGAAGAAGACCAGCATTATCACCTGCCATTCCCTCGTCAAGGCTCTTTTTGAACATTTCAATCCCAGTCACTGTGGTATTGCGGGTATCACGAATTCCTACCAATTCCACAATGTCCCCAACCTTGACGACACCCCGCTCAATCCGCCCCGTTGCCACGGTGCCGCGTCCAGTAATAGAGAACACATCCTCCACTGCCATCAAAAATGGCTTATCAACAGCGCGTTCGGGGGTAGGGATGTACTTGTCAACGTTGTCCATCAAGTCATAGATCTTATCGACCCAAGGGTTATCCCCGCGCTTTGTGGTCGGGCTTGCACTCATTGTCTCAACTGCTTTTAATGCCGAACCAAGCACGATGGGAATACTGTCCCCATCAAAATCATAGGAGGAGAGCAGTTCGCGGACTTCCAGCTCTACCAGCTCGACTAATTCCTCTTCCCCTTCCATTTGGTCAGCTTTGTTCAAAAAGACCACCAGATTGGGAACCCCGACCTGACGTGCCAGAAGAATGTGCTCTCGAGTCTGTGGTTCGGGACCGTCGGCTGCGGAGACCAACAGTATCGCACCATCCATTTGAGCAGCACCGGTAATCATGTTTTTCACATAGTCAGCGTGGCCTGGGCAGTCAACGTGAGCATAGTGACGATTTTCAGTCTCATATTCCACATGTGCGGTGTTGATGGTGATCCCACGAGCTTTCTCTTCGGGAGCAGCATCAATGTCTTCATACTTCTTAGCAGCAGCATTGCCAATTGCAGCCAGTGTCATAGTAATTGCCGCCGTGAGTGTCGTCTTACCGTGGTCAACGTGACCAATAGTACCGATATTGACGTGGGGCTTCTTTCGTTCAAACTTTGCGCGTGCCATTGACGTTTTTTCCTTAACTTCCTCTATAGAATAATTACTCTTTTGCTTTGCTCTTAGCAATAATGGTCTCAGCGACGCTCCGTGGAACTTCCTCGTAGTGGCTAAACTCCATCGAGAAGATGCCTCGCCCCTGGGTTTTGGAACGAATATCGGTTGCATAACCAAACATGCTGGCTAAGGGAACCTTGGAGGTCACCTTGGCAATCCCATTTTCCGATCCCATTCCCTCGATCTGACCGCGGCGGGAATTAAGATCCCCGATGACGTCGCCCAGAAAATCTTCAGGAACTTCAACCTCAACTTTCATCACTGGCTCAAGCAAAACTGGATTTGCCTTCATCACAGCCTCCTTAATAGCCATAGAACCGGCAATCTTAAAGGCCATTTCCGAAGAGTCAACATCGTGGTAAGAGCCATCGACCATGGTTGCCTTAAGGTCAATCACAGGATAGCCAGCAAGGATTCCAGATTCACAAGCCTCTTTCATTCCCTGCTCTGCCGGCCCAATGTACTCCCTTGGTACCACGCCACCGACAATCTTGGAAACAAACTCAAAACCTGTACCAACTTCGGTAGGCTCTAGTTCAATCACCACATGACCATACTGCCCCTTCCCACCGCTTTGACGAATGAATTTGCCCTCAGCACGGACCGGCTTACGGACAGTCTCGCGGTAGGCCACTTGAGGAGCACCGACGTTCGCTTCGACCTTAAACTCGCGCAACATTCGATCCACCAAAATTTCTAGGTGGAGCTCACCCATTCCAGAAATTACAGTTTGGTTGGTTTCCGGATCTACCATGACCCGGAAGGTTGGATCCTCTTCAGAAAGTGACTGAAGAGCTTTAGAAAGCTTTTCCATATCCTGCTTAGTCTTAGGCTCGACCGCAACAGAAATCACTGGCTCAGGAATGAAAAGCGACTCAAGGATGACTGGAGCAGCCTCCTCACATAGGGTATCCCCGGTAAACGTATCTTTCAAACCTAGGACAGCACCGAGATCACCTGCACGCAGCTCATCTACTTCAATCCGTTCGTCCGCCTTGAGCACAATCAGGCGAGAAATACGCTCTTTCTTACCTTTGCTAG
Source organism: Oscillatoriales cyanobacterium SM2_2_1 (assembly GCA_012031145.1). Classification (GTDB taxonomy): domain Bacteria; phylum Cyanobacteriota; class Cyanobacteriia; order Pseudanabaenales; family Pseudanabaenaceae; genus UBA999. The sequence goes on from JAAUUH010000014.1 coordinate 31,252, forward strand.
CGTTGTACGCATAAGAACCTTTTTGCAGCACTCCAGAATAAACGCGGACAAAAGTCAAACGTCCGTAAGGATCAGCCATAATCTTGAAGGCTAGGGCAGACAGAGGTTTCTGGTCATCAGCATCGCGGGTAGTCTGTTCGCCGTTGGGTAGAGTTCCTTGAATAGCAGCAATGTCAATTGGGGCCGGCAGGTAGTCTACAACAGCATCAAGAAGCAATTGAATACCCTTGTTCTTGAAAGAGGAACCACAAATCATAGGCACCATGGCACCAGAAATTGTGGCGGCACGAATTACTTTACGAATTTCATCAACTGTAAAATCTTCCCCTTCATTCTCAAGGTATCGCTCCATTAATGTATCATCACTTTCAGCCACGGCTTCGAGAAGCTTACGACGATACTCCTGAGCAGTCTCCAGTACATCCTCAGGGATTTCCTCATCACGGATATCTTTCCCAAGGTCATCGTAATAGATGTAAGCACGCATAGCGACAAGATCGACAATGCCTCGTAGCTCAGACTCGCTACCAACCGGAATTTGAATGGGCACCGCATTGGTGCGAAGGCGATCACGGGCTTGATTGTAAACCTTGAAGAAATTTGCCCCAGTGCGATCCATCTTGTTGATGTAAATAATGCGAGGAACGCGATAACGATCAGCTTGGCGCCATACTGTCTCCGTCTGGGGCTGAACACCACCAACGGAGCACAAAACAGTAATCACACCATCGAGCACTCGCATTGAGCGCTCAACCTCGATAGTGAAATCCACGTGTCCAGGAGTATCTATGATATTGATCTTGTGATCTTTCCAACTAGTAGTGATGGCCGCTGCCGTAATGGTAATCCCGCGTTCCCGCTCCTGAGCCATCCAATCGGTGACAGCAGTACCTTCGTGCACCTCACCCATTTTGTGGACAACGCCAGAGTAGAACAGGATTCGCTCAGTGGTGGTGGTTTTACCAGCATCAATGTGAGCGGCGATCCCGATATTTCGGACTCTGTCTAGGGGTATGGTTCTGGGCACAATCGTTTCCTCGCAAAAGTGAAGAATTTAATTAACTATTAACATTAGCATAGGGCTGTCGCAGGTAGGACAGAGAACATACTTACGGAGAGCCTAGTAACGGTAGTGAGCAAAGGCCTTGTTTGCTTCTGCCATTTTATGGGTCTCTTCTCGCTTGCGAATTGTAGATCCGGTCTCGTTAGAAGCATCAATAAGCTCGTTTGCAAGGCGTCCAGCCATGGTTCGCCCAGGACGGCTTCGGGAGTATTGCACAAGCCAGCGCATAGCTAGGGCAACGCCGCGATCGCCACGAACTTCCATGGGGACTTGGTAAGTAGCACCACCAACGCGCCGAGCTTTTACCTCCACGAGAGGGGTCGCATTGCGAATCGCACGGTCAAACACCTCCATTGGTGGATTTCCAGTACGTTGACCTACGGTTTCAAGGGCTTCGTACACTATTCGACTGGCTAGGGAGAGCTTACCGCTGAGCATTAACCGTCGGATGAGCATGTTAACAAGTCGACTGTTGTATACAGAATCAGGAGGAGTTTCCCTTTTTGGGGCGCGAGTTCTGCGGGACATAGGAGTAATTGCTGTCTTTTGGAAATTTGGATGATCTTAACGACTAGAGGTAGTGATTTTGACCTTAGCGCTTTTTACCGGCGGGAGCTGCGGCTTGACCGGGCTTTGGCCTCTTTGCACCATACTTAGAGCGTCCTTGCTTTCGATCTTTCACCCCAGCCGTATCCAAGGTGCCACGAATGATGTGATATCGCACACCCGGTAGATCTTTGACCCGACCACCGCGAATCATAACTACAGAATGCTCTTGGAGGTTGTGTCCAATTCCGGGGATGTAGGCGGTAACTTCAAATCCAGAGGTCAAACGCACGCGCGCTACTTTACGCAGAGCCGAGTTAGGTTTTTTGGGGGTGGTTGTGTAAACCCGCGTACATACACCACGTCGTTGAGGACAGTTTTTGAGTGCGGGTGATTTGGTCTTTTGAGTTAGGCTCTGACGTTCGCTACGAATGAGTTGCTGGATGGTGGGCATATTACGTTGGAGAGTGGACTTGTAAGATTGAGCCGGTTCAGCGAAATATTGAACTTTTGCCGATAAAATTCGGATCAAATCACCTAAAAACTACTTAGGCTACTTTTAGGTTAACCCTGACCTGTATTTCATCAAAAATTTATCATTTGATAAAAATGTGCAATTTTTGATGAAAATGTGCAGTTAGAGTCAACGGTCAATGACTATAACAAAAAGTAGTTCCGGCCGTCAATGTATTGCCAAGAAGTTGCCTTTCGTGGCGGCAAAACGCTCTTGGGGTTCCTTCGATATTTGATTTCTACTCAGCCAGCTTGCGATGGAGAGGTCGGCACTGTCTGCGAGGAAGAACACGGTCATACAATTTAAAGACCCCTAGATGACCTAGGAGTCTTTAGCGGTGACAAAAGCTATGAAGAAAGCGACTCAGGAAAAGTAAGCTTCGAGACTAGATTAGACCCCAGAAATGAAGCACGCCTTGACCACTGATCAGCTCGACGGTGATCGCCGCTACAAATCCAATCATTGCCAAACGGCCATTCCAGTTTTCAGCGCCAGCGGTGAATCCCCAAGACCAAACGTTACGATTTTCGCCTTCCATGACGGTTACCTTTGTAAAAACTACGGTGACATTACGGAATGTAACAGAGTCTTGGGAATTATTGCAATGTTTCTTTAAGTTTCCCTCTTTGGATAGACTTGCGGGGATGAGTCTTTGGGGCTGACGGGTATGGATGGGCTGCGACGTTGGTGGATCAGTGGGCTGTTGATTGGAGTGGCGGTGGGAATCTGGCTTGGGGCGCCAGAAATTGCCGAGGCTGCTTCTTTTCAGGGTATTCCGTTGCAGTGCTACGTAGATTTGGCAGAGCAGGAGAATGGTAATAACGAGGGGCAGGCCTTTGCCTTGTTGCAGCTTGGGGATCGTTATGAAGCGGCGGCGGAGCGGGATCGGGCGATCGCCCTTTTGGGTCGAGCGGCGGACATTGGAGCCAAAATTGAACGGGAGGGAATTCGGGCGCTGGTGTTATTGGAGTCTGGCAAGCGCTTAGCAGCGGCAGGTGAGCAACGACGGGCGGCAGTGATCTTTGACCGCGTCTTGGCAGTGGTGCGGGAGTTCAAAGCGCCGCAGGAGCGGATGTTTGCTTTGATTCAGGTGTCCCAGGGATTTCACCAAGCGAATTTGGATAGCCGGGCAGGGAAGCTGTTGACCCAAGTTTTTAATGAGGCCAGAACATTGCCGGATGCTTACACGAGGGCGCGAGCCTACACGGCGATCGCGGCTGGATTTAGTGAGATTGGCGAACCCTACCGCTTCCGACAGTCCCAAACCTTGGCAGCCCAGAATAGCCTAGAGGTTCAGGATCTGGCCCAGAGGGCACGGACGTTTGCGGAATTAGCAGGAACGTTTGTGATCGCTCGGGAGCATGAGTTGGCGATCGAGACGTTGAGCCAAGCCTTTCGCGATGCTGGGGATGCTCAAGAGAAAGCCGCCATTCAGAAGCAATTTGAGCCGTTGGCGTTTTCTTTTATTGCCAGCAAGTACGTGGAGCAAGAGGACTATGACCGGGCCCTAGAGGTGGTCAGTAATATTCCGGCAACCTCTCCGGAGAAGGCGATAGCATTGCTGGCGATTGCTAAAAAATTAACCAAGCTAGCTCCTGAACGGGCGATCGCGGTTTTGGATCAGAGCTTGGAGACGCTTTTGGGTTTGACAAACTCCTTAGATAAGGTACTGACCATGAACGAGGTGGCCGAGACTTATCACCGCGCTGACTTGACGCGGAGTGGGGAGCGAACCCTTGATCAGGCAACTGAGGTCGCCAATAGTCTGGCAGAGCCCCTTGAGCAAATCGCAGCCCTAAATGTGTTGGCCCAAGGATATTTGGACGTGGGGGCAACCTCTGAGCGGGTGTTGCCCGTAGTGACCCAGAGTGAAGCACTGGTGAATAGCTTGGAGAATGAAGTCCAACGCGATCGCCTCCGGGCAGACATGGTGACCCTTTACTGGGGGATGGGACTACCCGATGGGGCGCGGGAGCGAGTGAGTGCCCTATCCAACGAGTCGGAACGGGCCCAGTTGACAACGCTCCTCGACTGTGCGACGCAAAAATCCTGAGCGGCCAATCTGCGTTTTTTGCGGGAGGGTACGGTAAGCCGATCTCACCCAGCTTCGGTTGTCTAACTTAGATGCGATATATTGGCACTCAGCGTCTTAGAGTGCTAGTCCACTATCCAAAACTCACGCTAGACCTTCTATTTAGGAGTTGAAGCCAATGTCCAAGCTGGTTGTATTTAATGAAGAGTCCCGCCGTGCCCTAGAGCGCGGAGTTAATGCCCTCGCCGATGCCGTGAAGGTGACACTGGGCCCGAAGGGTCGCAATGTGGTTTTAGAGAAAAAGTATGGTGCTCCCCAAATTGTGAACGATGGCGTCACTATTGCTAAAGAGATTGACTTGGAAGACCCCTTAGAGAATACTGGCGCTCAGTTAATCCGGGAAGTGGCAGCTAAAACCAACGATGTTGCTGGTGATGGTACGACCACGGCAACAGTTTTAGCTCAAGAGATGATTCGCGAAGGGTTGCGCAATGTGGCGGCGGGTGCAAACCCCGTGGGCGTGCGTCGCGGCATGGAAAAGGCACTACAACACCTCATTGGGGCGATCGCCCGTAAAGCCAAGCCCGTTGATTCACGCGATGAGATTCAGCAGGTAGCATCGATTTCGGCGGGCAACGACAACGAAGTAGGATCGATGATTGCCCAAGCCATGGACAAGGTGGGTAAGGATGGCGTCATCACCGTCGAGGAATCCAAGTCCCTGACTACGGAACTGGAAGTAGTTGAGGGGATGCAACTAGATCGGGGCTATGTTTCTCCCTACTTCGTTACCGACCAAGAGCGGTTGGTCACCGAGTACGAAAACGTCAAGATTCTGCTCACTGACAAGAAGATTTCTAGCATCCAAGAGCTGGTGCCGGTTTTGGAAAAAGCCATGCGCTCCGGTTCCCCCCTGCTGATCATTGCTGAAGATGTCGAAGGGGAAGCCCTGGCCACCCTGGTTGTGAATCGTCTCCGAGGATCACTCAATGTGGTGGCGATCAAAGCGCCGGCCTTTGGGGATCGTCGCAAAGCCATGCTGCAGGATATCGCCGTGCTCACTAACGGTCAGTTGATCTCAGAGGATCAGGGTCTCAGCCTTGATGCTGTTACCCTCGAAATGCTCGGCTCTGCCCGCAAGATCAGCGTGACTAAGGACAAGACCACCATTGTTTCAGCAATGGACAATAAAGCCAACGTGGAGAAGCGCGTGTCCCAAATTCGCAAAGAATTGGAAGCCAGTGACTCCGAATATGACCGGGAGAAGTTGCAAGAACGGATCGCTAAGCTCTCTGGCGGTGTTGCCGTAATTAAGGTAGGGGCAGCGACTGAAACTGAGCTCAAGGATCGCAAGCTGCGAATTGAGGATGCCCTCAACGCCACCCGCGCGGCGGTTGAAGAGGGAATCATTCCCGGTGGTGGTGCAACCCTGACCCACTTGGTTGCCGAGCTGGATGCCTATAAGGTTGGTCTGAAGGATGAGGAAGCGATTGGGGCAGAAATCGTTCGGCGATCGCTGGTAGCTCCCCTACGCCAAATTTGTAATAACGCAGGTGTTGAAGGTGACGTGATTGTTGAACGGGTCAGGGAAATGGAATTCACCATGGGCTACAACGCTCTCAGTGGCAATTTTGTAGACATGATGAGCAGCGGCATTATTGACCCTGCCAAAGTAGTGCGCTCGGCGCTGCAAAACGCTACGTCCATTGCTGGTATGGTGATCACGACTGAGGCCCTGGTAGTGGAAAAGCCGGAGAAGAAATCCGATGCGCCGAACCCCGGCATGGGTGGGATGGGGGGCATGGGCGGCATGATGTAGGTCGCTCCCGTTGGCTTTGATCTATCCCTAGCAATGCACCCTCGACTACGGTTGGGGGTGTATTGTTTTGGGGACGTCAAAACGTACAATACCTCTATCGGATTGAGCTCTTTGCGCTAACCCAAATTCTACTTAAGGATCAAATCATGGCACTGGCAGTCGGCGATCGCGCTCCCAACTTCACCACTCAAGACACCCAAGGCAACTCGATTTCGTTGACCGATTTTGCCGGGAAAACTGTGATTCTGTACTTTTATCCTAAGGACGATACTCCCGGATGCACTAAGGAGTCCTGTAGCTTTCGCGATCGCTATGATGCCTACCGGGAGAAGGATCTAATCGTTCTTGGTGTCAGCGCCGATGATGTGACTGCCCACCAGCAGTTTAGTCAGAAATTTAACCTACCGTTTCCCCTGCTTGCCGATATCGATGGCAGCATCATCCGGGCCTATGGAGTGCAACGTCCTGGCTATGATCAACCCTTTGCCAGCCGCGTAACCTATGTCATCAATGGCGCTGGGGAGATCATACGCGTCTATGAGTCGGTTCAGACCGAGACCCACGCTACCGATATTCTGGTCGACCTGGGGTTATGAATGTGGTTCTCCTACGAACGGGTGGTACTACTCGGCGACACGGACGCGGCCGGCGTGATGTACTTTACACAGCTACTCTCCATCTGCCACGAGGCCTACGAGCATTCACTCCTAGCAGTTGGGGTCAACTTGTACCAGTACTACCGCCACCCCCAGTGGGCTCTGCCCGTCGTCCACGCCCGCGCGGATTACAAGAAACCGCTTTTTGCCGGCGATCACCTGAGGGTTCAACTTCTCGCCGAAGGCGTTTGCCCCACTGCCGTCCAGTTTGCCATTCACTACGATCTGTGGTGCTGTAACGCACTCGTAGCCACAGCCACAACCCGTCACGTCTGCATAGATGTCCAGACCCGCCGTCGTCGTCCGCTGCCAGAGGAGCTAGGGCCGTGGCTGGCACTGGGGACAAAAATGGGTGGAACGCCCCCCCACCCGTAATCGCTGCACCGGGGTACTGCAGACCCGGCAAGGTAGTCCTGTGCGTCGAAACACCCAGGACTGGCTAAGGTAGTTACCGCGATCGCCCGCCACATCTTGGAAATTGCTAAATGTCGTTCCGCCCTGGGTAATGCCATCACCTAACACCCGCAAGATCGCCCCATGCAGGCGATCGCAGGTAGCTTGATCCAGATCGGTAGCCGCAACTTCTGGATAAATACCCGCCAAAAATAGAGCTTCGTCAGCGTAAATGTTGCCTAGTCCCGCCACGACTGCCTGATCCAGTAGCGTGGACTTAATGGCCCGGCGTGATCGCTGCCAACGCTGCCACAGATAGTACCCATTGACCAACGGATCGAAGGGCTCCCGCCCCAACCGCGCCAGACCGGAAACGATCGCCTCCGGTTGACTGCCCGGGGGAACCCCCCACACCTGCCCAAAGGTACGCTGATCCTCAAATCGCAATTCCCGTTCCTGTCCCTGCCAAGTAACATACAACCGCAGTCGCGTATGGCGATGCAGCGGCTCATCCGGCGCACACCACCGCAGCGCCCCCGTCATCCGCAAATGCACTACCAGCTGCCGATCCCCCGTCAGTTGACCAATGAGATACTTGCCACGCCGTCCCCACCTCACAAAGGACTGCCCCACCAGCCATAACCACAGTTCTGACTCTGTAGGATGGGCTAGTGTGGGCGATCGCCGCACCTCACCCCCGATGATTTGCCCCCCACAGGTCGTACGGTTCAGGCCGCGACAGACTGTTTCAACTTCCGGCAGCTCAGGCACAGACTACCAACCCCCAACTCAAACGACTCAAATTTGATATTTTCTCCATTGCGGCAATGGAACCACTCCTTAATTTCTCTCAGCAAGAGAAATGAAAGCCACCTAGGAGTGATTCCTAGGTGGCTTCAGTAATTTCAAGCAAATAGAATCAATCTAATGGGTGCTGACAAGCAATGGGGCAGTACTCGTAAAAGAGGAAGTAGCCTCTTCTTCCGAAATTGGAAGCTCTAAATTAATTGAGGATTAAGCCCCAACCATCCCTAGAACTAACTGAGCACCCACACGTTTACCAGGTTTACTACTGTCTGATGGCATGGGCATCACCTCCTGCTTCCTAATCGGTTTGTTGAATGTGGTTAAGAACCACTGTGCATAAAAAATATAGCCCAACTCAGCACAATCACACAAGCCCCATAAAAACCACACTCAAGGTGTCCCCATTTTTGATTAAGATACTAAGCGACAGGAAACCGACAGTCGCAACCATTCATGGCCAACCTAAAACTTATTCGTGATCGCATCGCCAGCGTTAAAAATACTCGCAAGATTACTGAAGCCATGCGGCTCGTTGCCGCTGCCAAGGTGCGCCGTGCCCAGCAGCAAGTTTTGGCTACCCGACCCTTTGCAGATCGCCTGGCCCAAGTGCTTTACCGCCTCCAAAGCCGGATCAAGTTTGATGAAATTAGCCTCCCTCTCCTTGATGTTCGACCCGTTAACACCGTTGGCATTCTTGTGATTTCGGGCGATCGCGGTCTCTGTGGCGGCTACAACACCAATGTAATTCGCCGCGCCGAGCAGCGGGCTCAAGAACTGAGGGAACAGGGTTTAAGCTACACATTCATTTTGGTGGGGCGCAAGGCAGTTCAGTATTTTAGCCGCCGGAATCAGCCGATCTCCGCCCAGTTCACCAACCTCCCCCAAGTCCCTACTGCCGAGGAAGCCAATCGTCTTGGGGATGAACTGGTGTCCGCTTTTTTGGCGGGGGGAATTGACCGGGCTGAACTGATTTACACCCGTTTTGTTTCCTTAATTAGCTCTCGCCCCGTAGTGCAAACTGTTCTTCCCCTTGAGACTCAGGGTCTGGAGCCCAAGGATGATGAAATTTTCCGCCTGATCGTCCGTGAAGGCAAATTTCAGGTGGAGCGGGAAACGGCCGAAACCACGGTACGGGAAGTGCCTAAGGAACTCATCTTTGAGCAGGAGCCGACCCAAATCCTTGAGGCCCTGTTGCCCCTGTACCTAGCCAACCAATTGTTGCGGGCTATGCAAGAATCAGCGGCCAGCGAGTTGGCTTCCCGAATGACTGCCATGAGTAATGCCAGCGACAATGCCGTGGAACTGGCCAAAAACCTGACCTTGCAGTACAACAAAGCTCGCCAAGCCGCCATTACCCAAGAAATTTTGGAAGTTGTGGGCGGTGCCTCCGCGCTGACCTAGGGTCTTTTATGGCAACCTACCATTTTGTTGCTGCTAGCCAGCATTTTCTGTGTCAGGAAGAACGCGCGCCCCTGCAAGAAACCTTGGCGGAACGACGACGAAACTATCGCGATCGCGGCAAGGAGATAGATTTTTGGTTTCTTGCGCATTGCCACTTTTTTGGAGCGTTCAAGAGTTGGCAGTGGTGACGAACCCCAAT
>JAAUUH010000015.1 GCA_012031145.1 Oscillatoriales cyanobacterium SM2_2_1
CCCCGATCGCCCCGCCCCAAAGCCGCACTGCTCCATGGACATTTCCCCTATGCCGAAGCCGATCCGGGTCGTATGCTGATCGTCGGTAGCTATGCCCAAAGAGAGAATCAACGTTTTGAGCGACTCAGCCAAGAAGCCGCCCTTTTTCTGATGCGCATGATTTATACCGCCCGGGAGGAAGGGGTCTGGATTATTCCGGTGTCGGGCTATCGTAGCATCCGCGATCAGGAGGCAATTTTTACCGCACAGGTAAAAAAACTTGGCTCTATCGCCGCCGCCGCTAAGGTCAGTGCGCCCCCCGGACACAGCGAGCACCACACTGGATATGCCGTAGATCTGGCCGACGGCGGCTACCCTAATCGGGATGTGACCCAAGAGTTTGTGGATACCGAAGCCTTTGAATGGCTGCAAAAAAATGCCAGGACTTTCGGTTTTGAGCTTTCATTTCCTGAGAATAACCCCCGGGGAATTAGCTATGAGCCCTGGCACTGGCGGTACGTGGGATCTCCCGTGGCCAAGGGCATCTTTGAAACCGCTCGCCGCCGCTCCAACTAGGGGCTGTGATCATTGGGCTGTCAAATGCTTTCACGGTGAGAGGTTCGCCCCCTGATTGCAACATGCTCCGGGAGCAGTACCGCTCATCCCGTAAGGTCTCTAGCTTAAAAGGTCCCTAGCTTGAATTGATGCCGCGCCCTAGGTTCCCGTCAAAAATAGCATCACATCTCCCTCCTGCACGACGTACTCTTTGCCTTCACTGCGCACCAAGCCCTTCTCCTTGCCAGACTTAAGGGAGCCGCAGGTAATTAGGTCTTCGTAGGCAATGGTTTCGGCCCGAATGAAACTCTTCTCAAAGTCGGAGTGGATCACGCCAGCGGCCTGGGGTGCTTTCATGCCAGCGGTGATAGTCCAAGCTCGAGCTTCCTTTTCGCCGACGGTGAAATAGGTGCGCAGACCCAATAGGTGGTAGGTGGCCCGAATCAGGGATTTGAGTCCCCCTTCCGCAACCCCAAGGGATTGCAAAAAATCGCGGCGATCCTCGGGGGATAAATCCACCAACTCTGATTCCACTTGGGCCGAAACCACCACAACTTCCGCCCGTTCCTCCTTGGCATAGACGCGCACCTGATCTACCCAGGGATTGCCCGTGGCCAAGTCATCTTCTGAAACATTGGCTGCATAGATGATCGGTTTGAGGGTCAGCAGTTGCAAGTGTTGCACGGCACTCTGTTCCTCATCATTCAGGGGGGCTAGTCGTGCTGGCAGCCCCCGATCGAGGGTATCCTGAACTTTTTCTAGGGCCGACACTTCAAGTTTGACTTCGGGATCATTAGTTTTAAGGGCTTTGCGCGATCGCTCCAACCGTCGCTCCACTTGGGATAAATCGGCGAGGGCCAGTTCTAAGGTGATGATCTGAATGTCTCGGATCGGATCAATGCTGGCTTCAACGTGGTGGATGTTTTCATCATCAAAGCAGCGCACCACATGGGCGATCGCATCACAACTGCGAATATTGCCCAAAAATTGATTGCCCAGTCCCTCGCCCTTGCTCGCTCCCTTCACCAGTCCGGCAATATCGACAAACTCAACACGGGCCGGCACAATTTGCTGGGAATGACCAATCTTGGCGAGAACATCTAAGCGCTCGTCGGGTACTGCCACGGTGCCAATGTTGGGCTCAATGGTGCAAAAGGGAAAATTGGCCGCCTCCGCCTTGGCGTTGGCCACAAGGGCATTAAACAGAGTGGACTTGCCCACATTGGGCAGACCAACAATTCCAGCTTTTAGCATGGTGGATTATACGTGGACTGATCGTACCCATCTTATCGGACGCAGTAAAATACGGGCATATCAGTGCAGAGATGGGCATGGAATCAATCAAAAAAGTCCTAAATACACTCCTTGTTGGCGATGTCTTTGCCGTTCTGTTCTTTTTTGCCTGGCTGGCGATCGCCCTGTTGGGGGAACAATGGCACACCCCCCTAGGCTGGCGGCTATGGCAACGGCTGTGGACTCCAGTAATTCAACCCGCACTGGGTTTGATGATGGCCGGAATCATCCTTTCAGCCCTAGGACAGTGGATAGCAAAACGGATGAAAACTAGCGACTCCCAATCCCGTTAATCCTGCCATCACAGGCTTTTTCCCAGGCTTAAATTTCCCACATCGACCCATCAGGCTCATCAAGCAAGTTCTAGGTGGGTCAACCTAACAAAACAGTAGGGCATCGGCCCGAGCGCAACCCTAGACGGCAACAGCCTGAGCATCAAACACCGCCAACAGGCTATCGGTTCGGGTCAGCTCTAATACCAACTGCACCGAAGGACGGACGTTACAAAGGGCAAGACTACCGTGGTGGTGGCGGATTAGTTCCATTGCCCGCAGTACATACCGCAGTCCGTTGGAATCCATGAATTCCACCGCCCCCAAGTCCAAAACCAAGTCTGGAGCGTTGGCCCGCATCATGGTTTGGCTGCTAACCCAAACTTCGATTCGATGGCATAGTTCGGCACCGCTTTCGCCATTCAGGCAAGGCTGCTCCAAATGCCAGAAGAACATGTCGTGATCGCCAACCCATGACCGAGAGATTAGTTCCATATGCTGTGGTCTCCATTCATTGGCATTCATTATGGGATATCCGAAGAAATTCACAAGTTTATTGGGTAAGTAATTGGTTACTTTCCCATGGGCTAGAAAGTTAGCAAAAAGTTATAGCAAAAAGTTAGCTGAAGGAGGCTTGGGAGAAATCTACACTTTGCAAATTAGCACCGTCTAGGTTGCTTTCTCCCAACTTAGCGCGACTCAGGTTCGCCCCCCGCAAATCCGCCCCCCGCAAATCGGCGTGTCGCAAATCGGCCCCGGTCAAATTTGCCTTTCTCAGGTTCGCCCGATGGAGGTCAGCGCCGTTGAGATTGGCGGCGGTGAGATCAGCCCAGCTTAGGTCTGCCCGACAAAGGCTAGCTTGGCTGAAGTTCACTCGACAAAGTCTTGCGGCAGTCAAGTTCACCTTATGCAGATGGGCTGTCCGCAAATCCTCGCCACTAAGATCCACATGGCTGAATTCTGTACGTCCGGCCCGATACAAACGGATGAACTCTTTGGCATCCATGGGTGTGTTTACTCTTCGTAACGGTCTAAATCCATGGCGGCAGAACCACCCCGCTCTAATTCCACCAAAAGTTTACCCAACTGCCGCCAAACAAAATAGGCGCTGCCGAGGGTTAGGGGTAAGGCTACGGCATAGGCGAAGCTGGGTGGAAAACCAAAAATCTCCAGACCAGCGCCCAAAAAAAAGCCGACGCTAATCGTAATACCCACGTAGGGAACCTGAATATTCAGCCGCGTCAGGGTCATGGCTTCCTGTCCGCGAATTTCTACCATTTCCCGAAGGGTGGTTTCAAAGGCAGAACCGCAGGCTAGTCCGGCCAAAAGGGCACCGATACAGAGCAGGTAGGGGGGATTGGTAGAAAAGTAATAGCTGAGAGTGGTCGGCATTCATCTAACTTAATAATTTGCTATCAGTGTATCGTGTTGCGGGGACCGGTGCTCGCCCCCAGAGGGTGCTGACTAAGGTGCGTTGCAGTGAACCCAAGCCCAGGCGATCGCGGGCAGAGACATATAGTGCTTCGGGATGTAAGGTTTGCACCGCCTTGAGATCATCAACTTGGTCGATTTTGTTGAAGACCAGCAACTCAATGGGCGGTATTGTGGGCAGGCTGGCTAGGATTTGCCGCACGGAGTGAATGTGCTGCTCTCGGGATCCATGGGCGGCATCCACCACATGGAGCAGCAGGTCAGCTTCACCTACTTCTTCAAGGGTGGCGCGAAAGGCATCCACCAAGGAGGGGGGGAGTTCGTGAATAAAGCCAACGGTGTCGGTGAGCAATACGGTAAAAGTTTGGTGGTTATCCAAGACAGTCAACCGCCGAGTGGTGGGATCTAGGGTAGCAAAAAGCTGATCGGCAGCATAAACGTCGGCTTTAGTCAGGGCATTGAGTAGGGTGGATTTACCAGCATTAGTGTAGCCAACGATCGCCACCGTGGGCATCTCTCGATCAATCCGTTGCTGTCGTGTCCGCGCCCGCTGCTTTTGTAGGGTGGTCACCTGATGTTGCAGATGGGTGATGCGGCGTTGAATCAATCGGCGATCAGTCTCCAGCTTGGTTTCGCCGGGGCCCCGAGTGCCAATGCCACCGCCCAAACGGGATAGTTCTTGACCTCGACCCACCAAGCGGGGCAGGCGGTATTCCAGTTGGGCCAGCTCCACCTGCAACTTCCCGGCGGCCGATCGCGCCCGTTGCGCAAATATGTCCAAGATCACTTCAGTGCGATCACTCACCCGTACGCCCAATAATTTCTCTAGGTTACGAATTTGGGCAGGGGATAGCTCCCGATCGAAAACCACCAAGTTAGCCCCCTGAGTTTGGGCGGCGATCGCCAGTTCTTGTATTTTTCCCTCCCCCAACACTGTCTGTGGATGGGGGCGATCACGCTTTTGCCAAAACACCTCCAGCACCGTCCCACCCGAACTCTCAACCAACAACCGCAACTCCGTCAGCCCAAAGGATAGGGTCTCCCGCAACGGTTGGGGCACTACCCCTGCCAGGAAGACCCGATCCCCCTCCTTCGTCGCTACCTGTCGCAATACCCCTTGGCGATCGCGCTCTAAATTCGCCACAAATGCAGTAAAATCCTGTTGCGATACCGCATCTAAACTTTGGGGCGGCAGCAATACCCAAGGCGGTTCAGCAACTTCCAAGTGGGAGACGTAAACGCGATCAATCCCCCCCCGGGGCAGCACCGTTAACAAGACTAGCGCATCCAAACTTTGCAAGGCCATGGCCGTCAAATCCGCTTCGGTCGGTGGCAAGCGCAGTTTTTGCGTTGCAATGCACCGTAGCCCACTCAGCCGCCCCTGTCCAAATCGCGGCAATTGCAGGGGCGGGATTCTGCCATGATGAGGCGTTCCCACCGATACCCGCTCTACTCGCCCGCCCCGATCCACAAACACACAAAGCGGCTCATCTGCTAGTAAACTTACTGCCGCCAAGCGTTGGGCAAACTCTGGAGTCACAAAACAGTCTTGGGGCAGCCGCGAACGGTACAGTCGCTGCAATTGCTTGAGGATGCTGGGCTTCAGCCCTTGGGCACGGCCATGGATTTTTTCGATAGTTAGTCTCCCAAGATGTAAGAATATCCTAACGTGGATGGGGTCTAGTCAATAACAGTTAAATTCTAAAGCAAATCTTAAGCTCTTTCCGATCTTGCAGAGATGTGACGATTATCACCATTGATTTCTAGCTAGCCTTGATATATTTAGAATAATTAATAAGTTGTTAACTCTATGTTTACCATCGATGACCGTCCGATTAAGCGTCAACTAACATTGCGCATTCCAGCCTCACTGCACCGGGAACCAATTATCACCCGACTGATTCGTGATCATGGATTGACCGTCAATATTGTTGCTGCTGTGCTTGGTGAAGACACTAACGAGAACGGTTGGTTTCGCCTTGAGCTAACAGGAACTGAACGGCAAATTCAGAGTGCCCTAGTCTACTTCGAAGAAATTGATGTTGAAGTATGGCAAGCTGATAGCCAAGATGAAGAAGTCTGGTAGTGTGCTTTAACGTTGATTAAGCTCTGTTTCGGAGCATTTCGGTAACACCCGTTCATGATGGACGATTCTACCTAATGATTAATCTTTATCACAGCTTTTATTACAGTGAAACTTGCTTGTCAATCATTAAAGTTTCCTCGGTAAGACAAAATTTTTGGGATGTTCTGTAGTTGGTTGTCTGATGGTTAAAGGCTGTTTCTGCTTGGTGAGTTGATTCAATATACCAAATTGAAAAGCCTGCTAGGTCGTTTGGTACCGTTCTATAGTGGACAGTATGAGTGATTCGCTTCGCCGGTGAATTTCGCGATCATATAGCCGATTTGCTTCGCAACGTAGATAGCGCAAAGATAAATAGTTGTTGAGCGAAGAGAACCTAACGCATCACTGGAGCGGCAAATATTGTGATATTTTGATGCAAGATAAGCGCAATAGTTTATTTTTCGATGGCGCGATTATTTTGAATTGCTAAAGTCAGTTTGGGGAGTAATCCACCCTCAAAACTAGATGATGGTCAGTAGGAACGGAACTCACAATTTTTTTGAACGCAAAATTATTCCCATGACAATCGGTGTCCCTAGTAGGGCCGTAATCGCATTAAGGGGCAAAAGCACGCCGCCGCCGAGAATAGGGGTAAGGCTGTCAGCAAGTAGGGCAAGGCTAGCGCCAGCGATCGCACAAAAGGGAGTCAACAGGCGGCGATCGCCCGTTTTCAAAAAGCCAGCACCTAGGTGGGGCACGGCAATGCCAATAAAGGAAATGGGGCCGCAAAACGCAGTAGTTGTCGCCGCCAGCAGTGTGCTGCACAGGATCAGCGCCAGGCGCATTTGGGGTACCGTCATTCCTAGGGCTTGAGCGTAGTCTTCCCCTAAAAGCAGCACATTAAGGGGTTGGGCTAACAATAATGACATAATTTGCCCTATTCCCATGGTGATCGCCATGGTCGGAAGATCACGCCACGTTACCCCCCCAAAGCTGCCTGCGGACCACAAAATAAACCGCTGAATTCGCTCTGCTGCTCCAAATTGCAACAAAATTGATAGCGCTGCTGCCACCACGTAGCCCAGCAGCAACCCAAAAACCAACAAGGCCTGACTTTGGCGCAGCCGATAGGCCATCCAAACCACCAGTAAACTGGTGATCATCCCCCCCCATGGCCGCGCCAATCAGCCCCCATGCCCCAAGCCAAGTGCCCCCTAGCACGATCGCCAATGCTGCTCCCAGACTTGCCCCAGCGCTTACTCCGAGCACAAAGGGATCGGCGAGGGGGTTTTGAAACAGGGTCTGCATCTGGAGACCGCTAACCGCTAAAGCACTCCCCGCCAGGGTCGCCACTAGGGCCTTTGGGAGACGGAACAACCAGATGATTTGCCCACTTTGGGAACGTTTGGCTGCATCGAAACCCTGTCCCAGGAGATCGAACACTTCCGATAAAGCGATAGGGGTACTGCCCGTGCCCAAGTTGACGGTGATCGCCCCTAGGAGCAGCACACAGACCATCCCCCACTTTACCCTCACGACCCCAAGCGGCGGTAGTAGACCAAGTTATGCTTAGGCAAAAGCTCAGGATGGAAAATCTTGATCAAGTCCCCCAAAATCACATCTGGTTCCATCACGCCCCGCTCCCAATAGTCATTACTGCCATTGGCAAACAACCGTCGGTTGTTGTTATAAACCTGACCCAACTGCACCGCTCGCAGAGCTTGGTAACGCTCATCTTGGGTGATCGCATCGGTGAGGCGCTGCCAGTGGTTTTCCCCGTGGAGCCAAAAATCCGCCTTGCCCGCTGTGCGGAGCACCGTCTCCCAGTCTAGGGGAATACTGCCCAGACGTTCCCGCCGCTGGGTCCAAAAATAATCTGCCCCTGCATCGGTCAAAAAGGCCGCCACATAGCTGCGGCCGCTGGGCACAAACCACTGACCGCGAATGGCAAAGTTGACCAGCACGGTTGGTCGCCGCTTTCCTTCCTTGAGGCGATCGCCCACCCTTTGCTTTAGCGCCAAGTAGCGGGACTCAATCCCTCGAAACAATTCCTCTGCCTGTCCTTCCTGATTGAGAAACGCCGCAAAAAACTTGATCCACTCGGCTCGTCCTAGGGGGGTTTCCTCAAGATAATCGGACACGATCGCCACCGGTATCCCCGCCTCCAGCAACTTAGGATGGGCGTCCATCTGGGGCGACCCCACCCCAAAGGCCGACACCACATCCGGCTTAGCCGCTAGGACCGCCTCCACATTCAGCCCTCTTGCCCCCCCGCCCACCTCGACTAACTGCCGCTGCCGTAGTGCCGGGGCATGGACGTTGGCCACAGCATCGACCCCAATTAGGCGATCGCCCGCCGCCAATAGGGCCAATGCCGTCAGATGGGTTGATGATAGGGAAATCCATGACCGCACGGGCACGGCTAAAATCTGGGGCTTTGCCGCTAACACAGCTTCCGGAATCGGGCGATCGCATAGCCGCAGGATATAGACAAACGACTCCCTCGCCCCCACCCAGGGCGTTGTGACGGTCAGTTTCTTGTAGCCTAGGTGATAGGAAATTGTGAACCCCTTGGCATGGCGCACCGACACTGGGGTCACCGCCGGACAGACCATGGGCAATGACGGTGATGTCGGACGTACCGCCGCGCTTTGGCAACCCACCACCAAGCCCACTGTCAAGCACATCAGAACCAGCCAGCGCCCCATCACACCCCCCGCACCTCGGTGCACAGCGTCCCGTCATCCCGCAAATCTATCACCCGAAAACCACACCGCCCCTGCCACTCCTGAAAACCCGTTGCGGGTGTGCCCAATAACTGGTAATGCCCCATCGTGGCTGCAAAACACCGATGCGTATGACCAAAGACAATTCCCCGCACTTGGGGAAACTTCCCGGCTAACGCCATCAGTTCGGCTCCATTCTCGAGTCGCAGTTGATTCAACCACAGCAAACCCGGTTCCTTAATCGCCATCGGATGGTGATGAAGCGCCAGTAGCGTCGGATGATGGATATGCCGCTTCAGGTGCGATCGCGCCGTTGCCAACTCCACCGACCCCGTCGCCGAGTCTAAACATAAAAGATGCCATCGCCCCAGCGCCAAGACTGGCGGCAGCCGCCAACACTGACCCCAATCATGGTTGCCATACATCACAAACACAGGTACGGTTGACCCCTCAATCACTGAGTGGAAGAGCTCGTAGGAAGCTTTACCCCCTTGGTCGCTCACATCCCCCGTAATCAAAATCCAATCCGGCATCAACGCTAGCGCTGCCTGCCAGACGCGGCGAAAATTTGCAAACACAGGACAGCCTCGAAGCCACTCCCCCGCGGTCTCTCCCAAATGCAGATCCGTTAGTTGTACCAAACGTCCCATAGCTAGAAGTTCGCCCTTCCCCCTAGGCGGAGCGATCGCCCCAGGTTGGGAAACCCCGGGAAAAGCTGAAACCGCTCCTCAAAGAGGTTCTCCACGCCACCATCAATGGAAAAATTGGACGTGATAGGAATGTTAAACCGCACATCCACCGTACTGTAGCCCGATAGAAATTCCGTATTGGTATTATTCACCGGAACAGCACTCACCGAGCGCAAAAATAGACCAATAAACCACCCTTCGACATTGCGATAGGACACCCCCAAGTTAAGAACGTCCCGACCGCGAAAGGAAACCTCTCGACCGATAATGGCAGAATTACGATCCTCCGTAATCCGTGGATCCGTATTCGTGTAATTGGCTGAGAAGAAGAGATTGGGCATCACCTGCACATCCAGTGCCACTTCCACTCCCGTGGCCCGCACCTGACCAATGTTCTCAAACGTTCCCAAAAAGCCAGGCAGCGGTCGAAATGCCACCAGATTGGAAATCTCATTAATAAAATAGGTGAAGCGCAAAAGACCAATATCCCCTAACTTCTGGTCCACACCCAAATCATAGCTATTGCCAATTTCAGGCAGAAGACTGGAATTGCCGACAAAGAAAATGTTGGGCGAGAATAACTCCACGGCTGTGGGCACTCGGAAATTGCGAATGTAATTAGCTCTGAGAATCGTCGAGTCTGTTACTGCCACCTTCAATCCCACCGATGGACTGGTCACTGAGCCATTTACCAAGCTATTGAAATCCTGTCGCAAGCCCACGCTCAAGGTCGAGTCCTGAGCAAACTCCCAGGCATACTGGGCCAATAATGCTCCTTGGGAAATGTTGGCATCCAGGGGATTAGCCGGAAAGAGACCACCAAACTCCTCCTGGACACTGCGGGTAGACCGATAGTCAAAACCATAGATCAACGTTTGGGTGGGGGCAATCTGCCAGCGATGCTGGACTTGAGTTCCCACTGATGTCTGGCGATCATCAAAAATCGGCGCACCGAATGCATTCAAAGGGTTTTGATTCCGAGAATAGAGGCTATCGTAGTAAACTCTCGCGGTCAGTACCGAATCATTCCCTTCACCCAACTTCTGCTCCAAGCTGAAGTCCGTGAATAGTTCATCAGTAAACTTCCGTGCCTGGGGATTGAGGGAATTGAAAGCCCCAATGCTAGGCGGTGGCACCGCCACACCTCCAGCCGTCCCCTGAACTTTGCTCAAATAGGCGCTATTGAACCGGAGAAGGGTGCGATCGCTCGGGGTGACCGTAAACTGGAAACGAACATTATTAAAAAGGGCATCACTATTGGGAAACCCATCCCTGAAATTCGCTTCAGGAACCACCCGCACCCCATTATTTTGGACCTGTGTACGGTTGTAGCTCAGTAAAAATGCCACCTGATCTTCCCTGGCGCCCACCGTCACAGATTGGGTATTGAGTCCATTATCCCCCACCTCTACTTGGGCAGAAAAGGTGGATCGGTCTGGCGTTCCCGTGGTGATAATGTTAATAATGCCACCGATTGCGCTAGAGCCGTAGAGCGTAGAGCCACCGCCGGGAATCACCTCAATGCGCTCCACCAGTTCCGTCGTGATTTCCGATAAATCAAACGCTCCATTGTTCAAATTATTAATCGGACGGCCATCCAATAGAATCAGCACCTGTGCCGTGTTAGAACCCCGAATAAACGTTCCAGACAGGGCATTGACTTCAGTGCCCACGGTGCCATCCACATTCAAACCCGGCAGAAAGCGCAGCGCTTCCCGAACTGTTCGCGCACCTTGGTTCCGAATCTCCTCGCGAGTGATGGTGTAGGCCGGACGGGTAGAATCCCGCAGCGTGCCTTCAGTGCGGAATGGAGTCGAGAGCGGACGATTGAGAATTTGCTCCGTCACCGTCAACTCAATATCATCAGTTCTAGAATCCGGACTAGGCTGACCATGGGCTACGGCCGACCACAAACCCATCCCAAGCACAAATACTATTGACGCTAGAGAACCCAAGCTCTCCCGCGCCGGGAAATCAACCGATACCATTCCGTACCTCGCAGAAAGTGTTATGTCTGTAACGAAATGGCGGGCATTCTGACTTAGATCCAAAGGATCCATCACAGCTGCGGGACAGTGACGGACTTACACCGTGCTTTCCCCGTTTCCTTCTGTAGCTGCTCCTACAGAAACCACTTCACAATAGTCATCATCACAAAATTCTTCTATAACGCTAAAGAAATTCACAAATATTAATACTCCTCCGGGCTGTCGAGCTTCCGCCCCTAGAAGGATGGAAAGATGTGAAACATTTCGTTACATTTGTGATGTAAGAATTTTTGATGACATCATGGCACAACAAAAAACAATCGTGGATGATCGCGGGCTGCTGAATAATTTCGCCTATGAGCCTCCAGTATATATAGACGAGGAGCAGCGCGTAGGCTTCACGGAATTCGCAGAAAAATGGAACGGGCGCTTCGCCATGATTGGTTTTGTACTGCTGCTGGTGATTGAGTATGGTGCGGATCAGGGATTCGTTAGCCTGATGCGCTCCATTGGCTAAGCCCTAGGTTGATTGTTGAGATAGGTTATCGCAAGGAAGTGGGTGGAATCCCTCTTCCTTTTTTGGCTGGCTGACGATACACAGGCTCCACCCACCGGCTCCCTAGGTCTTTGGCTCTGCTTGACCGAGAATGGAACGGTTAAGTTCAAGGATGGGACAGAGCAAGTTAGCTACTTCCTTGGGTAAAAGCTGCTGCACCACTGTTTGCATGTCCCGATAGGTGATGTCGCAAATTTTCTGAGTGCCAAAGGCTTGCATTAGGGTCTGAAACCAGAGGAGAAATTTCTCCCGTAGCATCTCTGTGTCATTGAGCAGCATGGCCACCGCAGAGTGGCGGAGAACGCGGATGGTGTCCTGTTTCCACTTAGTGCTGAGATCTTCTTTGCCACGCTTGAAGATGTTAGGGTCACTCGCCAAGATCCTGGACTGAAGCTGTTCAATAATTTGCCGCTCCGACTCCTTGACCTGATCGTAGGCGCTGAGGCGCAGCCGATAGGTTTGCACGTATTCGTCAATGAAGGATAGATCGGTGTCATCGATATAGCCCTTTTCAACTTCGGTGGTGATGTCTTGAAATTTACTGAACATGCCTTTGCCCCAAAGTATGTGGTAATTTTTTTGATTCCCTATTCCTAACATAGGGGTGGGCGATCAGCAATTGAGAACTGGCGCAAATGAAGAGCTTTTAACAATTGTTCTTCATAATTCTTGGAGTCAGCTCCGGGTGTCAGATTTAGGGGATGCTATACTTTTGGGCGCAATTGTTTTGATGGGTTTATGGCGCTATTGGATCGACACGGACGGCTCTGGGGCAAGGTTAGTCTCCTGGATCTGGGAGTAGTGGTGGTAGTGTTGATCGCCTTGGCAGGATTGCTCTTGGTGCCGGGGAATAATGGATACTCCATTGCCCAGTTGGTGACGGCGGAAACCAAGCCAGTGACGGTGGAGATGATTGCCCGCGGACTAAGTGCTATGGCACCGGAAGGTCTCATCAAGGCGGGCGATCGCGTCAGTTTGGTAATTCGTAACCAACCCCGCGGTCAAATTGTGCTCAAAGGGGTGCGCTTTTCTACGCCGAAGGTGTTGGTGGCTAAGCCCGATGGGACCATTGCCAATCTCCCGGATCCTAGGGCCCAGGAAACCAGTCAAACGGATGTGATTTTGACCCTAGAGGCCAATGCCCAAGTGACCAGCGATGGGGTGGTATTTGGTAACGAAAAAATCAAGGTGGGAACTTCTCTAGATATTGAAGCACCTAACTATATTGTCCGAGGTAGTGCTATGGCTGTGACCTATTAGTTGGTTTTACTGTTTTGATGCTAGAACCTTTGCCCACTGGAACTGTTTTACGCGATCGCTATGCGGTTCTCTCGGTGCTGGGGCAGGGCGGGATGGGGCGCACCTACTTGGCACAGGATCGGGAACGTTTTTCAGAGCATTGTGTGGTTAAAGAATTTACGCTGATGGGGGCATCTCTAGAGATCTTAGAAAAGGCCAAGGAGCTATTCCAGCGAGAAGCTAATGTTTTGTATCAGCTTCGCCATCCCCAAATTCCCCAGTTCCGCGGGGTGTTTGAATCCGATGGACGGATGTTTTTAGTCCAGGACTATGTGGAAGGTAAGACCTATCGGGCGTTGTTAATGGAGCGCTTGGGAATGGGGCAGATGTTTACGGAAGCGGAGATTGTGACGCTACTGGAGCAGATTCTGCCGGTGCTGAGTTATATCCACCAGCGGGACATTATTCATCGCGATATTTCTCCAGAAAATTTGATGGAGCGATCGCCCGATCGGGTGCCCGTACTGATTGATTTCGGGGTGGTGCAGGCGGCCCAGGGGCAGATGACTTCCGAGTTAGGGGTGCCAGCTTCAACGGTGGCGGGCAAGATGGGGTTTGCACCGCCAGAGCAGCTCCAGTCGGGTAGTGCCTATGCCAGCAGCGACCTCTATGCCTTGGCAGCGACAGTATTGGTCTTGCTGACGGGTAAGGAGCCTACCGACCTATTCGACAGCGTGAACTTGACGTGGCGTTGGCAGGAGTTTGTTTCGGTGGGGGCTCCGTTGGCGCGGGTCTTGGACAAAATGCTGAGCTATCGCCCGGCCCAGCGGTACCGCAACGCCGAGGAAGTGATCCAAGCGCTGCTGATGGTGCAGGCATCCCAGTCCCAGGTAAAAACCTTCGCCGTGGGGGGACAGGGGGCACTGCAACAAACTTTAGCAGCTTTGCCCCAAGCTGCGCCGGCTATCTCTTCAGATCGCTCGGTGAACCCTACTCCCAAGAGCGGCCCCACGACAGCAAACGGCGGCGGAATTCCCTGGTATTTGGGAGTGCTGTTGGTGGTTGTGGCGGGGATTGGTTCTTGGGGGGTAACGTCTGTGATCTATGACCGCGGGCGATCGGTTCCCCCCCCGGTAGTGGAGTCGACAGCGACAGCTGAGCCCAGTCCGGAGCCCACACCGACGCCCCAGCCGACGACGATCAACCAATCTCTGACCTTTAGCCCCAGGGGAGAGGGGCTATTGGTGGCGAACCGAACGGGGAGCCTCGAGAATGGGCAAACCCTACGATTTCGGCTGGAGGCGGAGGCCAATCAAGTGCTAACGGTTTCGGTAACCGGTATTGGCACGATGCAGCTATCGGTGCGAGACGGTGATCAAAAGCCCCTAGATGACCGTGCCACCAATAACGAAGTGGGGTATTGGCGGGGTATCCTTCCGACATCGGGAGTCTATTTTGTGACGATCCGGACAGCCCCCAATGTGACAGCAGCAGAGTATAAGCTGGAAGTAACATTAACCAATCCTAAGCCGACACCTACCCCGGAGCCAGCACCGACTACGGAGCCACCACCGGAGCCAACGGCTCCGCCCGATCGCCAAGTGGAGACCCGCACTTTGACTAGCCCGGTAGTTGAAGACGTTTTAACCCCAACTCAGGATGTGCGCTACCGTGTGGAGATGCTGGAGGGACAACTTCTGGGGGTTGAAGTTGAGGGGGGTGTGCGCGTGGAGGTCTATGCGCCCAATGGGGGTTTGGTTTGGAATACGTCTGGGGGCAACCGTCAGGTAATTTCAGGTACCAGCGTTGGCACCTACGAAATTCGGATCACGGGCGATCGCCCCGAAGATATTCCCTACCGTTTGACCGTGACCAGAGAGTAAGACTATGACGTTTTTGAAGCAACTTAATCCTGCCCAGCAGCGGGCTGCTAGCCATCGAGATGGACCGATGCTGGTGGTGGCCGGGGCAGGATCGGGAAAAACTCGCACCCTCACCTATCGGATTGCCAATTTACTGCTGAACCACCAAGTAGCGCCGGAATCTATTTTGGCGGTGACCTTTACCAATAAGGCCGCTAAGGAGATGAACGAGCGGATTGAAGGGCTCCTACTGCGGGAACTATCTCGACCGGAAACCGGTAAGGAACTATCGGAGTTAAGCGAGGCGGATGTCAAAAGACTGCGGGGTCGGGTGCGGAAGCGCTATCTCAACAGCTTTGACCTACACGGGTTGTGGATGGGCACCTTTCACAGCATGTGCTGTCGGCTATTGCGGTTAGAAATTGAGCTGTACCGCGATCCCCAAGGGCGAAGTTGGCAGAGGACGTTTTCGATTTTTGATGAATCGGATGCCCAGTCCCTGGTAAAGGATATTGTGATCAATCGGCTGCGGCTGGATGAAAAAAAGTTTGAGCCCCGATCACTGCGCTATGCCATCAGTCACGCCAAAAATCTGGGGTGGACTCCCGATGCCTACGAGCGCCATAGTGAGGATGCGGTGTTACGGAAGCGGGCGATCGCTGAAGTTTATCGGCTTTACCAGGAAAGTTTGGTTCTCAACAATGCCCTCGATTTCGATGATTTGATTTTCATGCCGGTGTTACTGTTTCAGCAGCACCCCCTAGTATTGCAACGCTGGCACGGGCGATTTCAGCACATTTTGGTGGATGAATATCAGGATACCAACCGCACCCAGTATGAGTTAATTCGGCTACTGACAACGGGAGGAGTGCCCAACTTCAGTGCTTGGGAGGAACGCTCGGTATTCGTGGTAGGGGACGCCGATCAATCCATCTACAGTTTTCGGTCGGCGGATTTTACGATTTTGATGGAGTTTCAATCCTCCTTTGGCGATCGCCTGTCCGATGACCGTACCCAGACTATGATCAAACTGGAGGACAACTACCGCTCGGTAGCCAATATTCTCCAAGTGGCCAACCATCTCATTGCCCACAACACGGAACGCATTGATAAGGTGTTGCGCCCAACGCGGGAAGCGGGCGATCGCGTGCGGATGTTCTGTGCCGAACATGAGCTAGCCGAAGCCGACTATGTGCTTAACCAAATCCGCACCATTCACCGGCAGATGGCCCAAAGTCACTACGGGCATTTTGCCATTCTCTATCGCACCAATGCCCAGTCACGCACCCTCGAAGAGAGCCTCGTTCGTGCCAGTATTCCCTACCGGGTGGTGGGGGGGTTGCGGTTCTATGATCGCAAAGAGGTTAAGGATATTTTGGCCTACCTGCGGGTGTTGGTAAACCCCGCCGACTCTCTGAGTTTGTTGCGGATTATCAATGTCCCCCGGCGGGGAATTGGGCAATCAACCCTCGATAAACTCACCCTCGCTGCCCAAGAGCTAGGGATCTCCCTTTGGCAGGTGCTCACGGATGAGACCACGGTTAAAACCCTGGCCGGACGAACCGCTAGAAGTATTCTCACCCTAATGACGGCCTTTCAAAACTGGCGATCGCTGCTCCAAGAAGGATTGAGCGCGGTGGAGATCATGCAGCGGGTGCTTAAGGAATCGGGCTATAGCGCTGACCTGCAAGGACAGGGCACCGATGAGGCCCAGGAGCGCCTGCAAAACCTCAATGAACTCGTCAATGCCGCCCAGCAGTATGCCGAAGAAAACGAAGACCCCTCCCTAGAAGCCTTTTTAGCCAATGCTGCCCTTGCCTCCAGCCTCGACGAATCCGCCGATGAGCAGCAAAAAGTCACCCTGATGACCCTCCATGCCGCCAAGGGGCTGGAGTTTCCGGTAGTGTTTCTGGTGGGGGTCGAGCAGGGGCTATTCCCCAGCTATCGCTCCCTGAATGACCCCGCCGCCCTCGAGGAGGAGCGCCGTTTAATGTACGTGGGTATTACCCGCGCCCAAGAATATCTGTACCTTTGCCATGCCCAAGCCCGACGACTTTATGGGGGTAGTCGGGACTACACCACCCCATCCCAGTTTCTGGCAGAACTGCCCGAGGAATACTTGGTGGATGTGAGTGCCGTTCCCAGTCGGGCGCAGCGTAGCGCCAACCGTCAGCATAGTTTGGTTGCCGAGGAGCAGCGCCGCCAAGCTCAGCCGAGCAGTGTCGTGGACTGGAAAGCGGGCGATCGCCTCAATCACCGGGATTTTGGCATCGGGGAGGTCGTTAGTGTGATGGGGGTTGGCAAAAAATCCTTCATCACCGTTTCCTTTAGCGCTAAGGGCAAGCGAATCCTTGATCCACGCCTCGCCCCCATCGAGCCGATCTAAGGAATTTTTTGAGGGAGTTCCTCAATTCGAGGGACAAACCTCGCGGGGTGAGTGGCAATGCGATCATCAAGTTTTTCAGGCTAAGGGTTTCATCCCTGCACCCCATCCTGACCAAGTTATTTACACCTATGACAGCTTCTTGGCAGCCCCTAGATGATTAGTCGAGAAAAAATAGTTAAAGAGCTAGTCGGAGTGACTAACTCAACCGTTCAGCTCAGGCGAGGGCCGCTTCTTGCTGGCGCAGTTCGGGCAGCACCAACTCCGACTCACCATAGACTTCACAGGAATTATTGGGGCTCTCCACCAACTTGACGCAATGCAGCCGCGCCCCGATCGCCCGAATTGGCTCCGTGAGAACCCCTTGGATGTATACAGCGATATTTTCCGCAGTTGGCACCACCTCTGCAAAATAGGGAAGGTCGAGGTTGAGAAACGTGTGATCCATTGGCTCCAGCACATGGTCATTGAGGGCCCTTTGGAAAGACTCCAAGTCGGCAATCATGCCAGTGCGCTCGTCCATTTCCCCGGCGATCGTCACTTCCAGCAGATAATTGTGGCCATGGCCGTGGACGCGGGCGCATTTGCCATAGATGGCCGTATTTTCTTCTTGGGAGAGACGGGGCAAGGCCAACCGATGGGCGGCCGAAAAGTGGGTGCGCAGAGTTAAGTGTGCGTGCATGGCGGTTCCGTAGTAATCAGCCCAAAGCTCAGGATTTTCAAATAAACGAATATTGGTTAAGGGCAAAAATGGCACCAGTCGCTGCCAAATGGCATAGGCCACATGCTCGGTGGTGGGCAGCCGGCGCTGAAATTCCGGCCAGGCGTGGTTAAGAAAGCTAAAATTCAGCGGCGCAATGACTTCGCGGGCGATCACATGCTTGACTTCTGAGAGGTTGAGCACCATCCCCGTGTGGTCAATGGCACCGGTCATGGAAACGAACAGTTCATAGTTGTGGCCATGGCCGGGAAATTGGGCGCAGGCCCCAAAAAGAGCTTGATTCTGTGCTTCCGATAGGTCGGGAAACCAATAGCGATGGCTAGCAGCAAAAGCAGCCCGGCGGACGATAGTGCAGGTTGGCATGAATAGCATTAATGCTTATGCCTACTAGCGTAGCACTTGCCCTTTCAACTATGGTGGAATTCGTGGTGGAATTCGCCCGTCATGGCGTAAATCTTTTCGGGTGCCGCCCTAGGGTTTGACCCTGAAGCCGTTGGGGTTAATCGCAATGGACTGGGGGATCTGGAACCATTCCTGGGCGGCAGAGGTAAGGGTATCCGCTAGGGTGATTGGGGAGATGTTTAGCCCTTCGCTGAGCCCGGCAGGGATCTCTGTGTTTGGGAAAAAACGCCGATGGCGATCGCGATTGGGGGTCAGGGCAATGGAACCATGCTGTAGCACCCAGCCTCGCTCATAACGCTGAGCACTGCCGATTAGTTTGCGGCCGTCGATGCCGACCAAATCAGCAACGGTGGCCGTGGCAAAGCAACTGGGGTGGTGGGGGGCGGGGCGACCGGCGATGCCAAAGTGGAGTGGGATCCCAATTGGGAGAAACCATGGATTAAAAACTGACACAGATGCTGGTATGTCTGTCGCCGGGAATAAGTGCCCCCAAAACAGGTTAGGGCATAGGTAAGGTCGCCATCGTGAAGAACGGCCCGCCCTCCGGTGGGGCGATGCACCAAATCCATCCCCTCCTCGGTCGCCAGGGTGTGCCAGTAGGAGGGATAGTGCTGCTGGTGGGCCCCCAAGGAGAGGGCAGCGGGCTGCCATTGATAAAAGCGCAGACGCAACACATCATGGGCATCGGACTGACTGTCTTGGAGCATCTGGCGATCGCAATCCATATTCCACAAACCAGCCGCCACCACAAAGGGCAGGTGCTTGAGGGTAGCGAAGTGCATCAATTGATTTACTACCTGGCAGTAAAAAAAAACTTGAGTCCCTAGGCACAGAACTCAGCCCTTAGGGCTTCGTCGTTGTCATCGGCGATCGCGGCGACGATGGCAATGATCCGGGAAATTTCTGCCGGTGAGAGGTCTTCAACGGAGCGAGATGAAACTAGGAATACCTTGCTATCCTGCATGGCAAAGCGGGCTTCAAAGGTTTCCGCCATGTTTTTTTCCAGCAGCTTTTTCATCAGGGCTGGTTCCTCCTTAAACGGGCCTTCCGCAACTGTCGAGATCACCGTAAAGGTGTCGGTGGGAGAGGCACCCGTGATATTGACAACAACATCAACAGTGCCATAGCGAAACTTCCAAGTATCGCGAGTTTGGTTAACAGTGGCGCTTTGCTCCGCATCCATGCTGTTGATTACCATTGAGATTGTCTCCACCAGACTGAAGGCATCATGGGAATCGAATTCCGCCGTCGCTTCGGATAGGGTAGGGCTGTAGGTCATAACGGTTGCCAAAGATTTGGAAATGTTCACTCATAACTCTATACCACGGACGGCTCAAGCGCACTTTGAATCAGGGACACCAGGCGCTGGGCGGCTCCGGGGGGGCCACTCTGGTGGCGCAGGCGATCGCCCATTTCCGTAAGCCGCTCCGGATGATCCAGATACGCACCAATTACGGTTGCCACCCCATCTCCGTCTAGCCGCCCAAAAAGCTCGGGCACAATTTCTTCCCCAGCCCAAAGGTTGGGCCAGGCAAACAAACGCCGCGATCGCGTTAGCAGCCAGACCATGACTCCATTGACCAAGCGGTTAAAGCCCGGCACCTTTGCCAATTGCCCCAGCAGCCCATCCCAGCCTACGGGGGTATCCATATTGTTGGTCGGGAGCAGCACGATCATGGGCACCCCCAAGGACGCCAGCTCCGCCGTATTGGCCCCAATGGTTGTCACACAGAGTTGGCTCCGCCGCCAGAGGTCATGGGCGGGAAAGGTGCGATGCAGGGCCACCACCGTCCCCCGTCCAGTGGTGGCCTGGGTTTCGGTGACGGTGACCGTCGGATCATAGCGAGGTAAATCCCCTGGGGAAACCGTGGGGGCCAGGGCAAAGTCTAGGGATAGGTCAGGATAGCGCGCCCGGAGGGCATCGGCGATCGCCAGACACAGCGGTACCCCCATTCCCAGCTTGTGGGGTTTAGAACCGGGCAGAAACGTAACCCGTGCCTCCGGTTGCAGGGGCGATCGCGCCCGATCAACCATCAAATCCCCAATTACAGTCACCTTAGACTGCCAGCGGGTGGGCACCGCTTGCTTCACAAATTCATGGCGAGCCGCGATCGCATCCACCCAACCCACCCATCGCGCCACCCATTCCGCGTAGACTACCGTTCGGTAGCCCAACCAGCGGGCGATCGCCACGGTAAAAAATTGGTCACCACCCAGAAACACCACCACCCCCCGCGGTCCCCATGTCCAATCCGCCGCCCGACCTGTGAGCAAAAACCGATAGAACTGGGTTGCCGGTAACACGCGATCGCCCCAACCCCGCACCAAATCCGCCTCGTTGCCACTGGCATTGGGACAGGGGGACAACACCACCGATACGCGCCAATGGGGCTCTCTGACCGGGGTCAACGCTTGGAGTACAGGATAAAGCCACGTGGTCAGCTCCCCGGGCCCATTGACCAGAAACACCAGATCCCAGGGTTCTTGCCCTTCCCTACTGGGCATGGCGCTTCCAGAGGAACCGGGCGAGGTCGGCAAAGGCACCCCGCTGCAGGTAGGGATAATCGCCCAGCCAAAAGTTGAATTCCGGGAAGTAGGCGTCGGACATCTGGCGGCTGATCCGCTGAAAGGACTTGTCCTTAGAAAATAGCAACAGACACAGCATCATGCCGGGGCGAATGCGCTTAAACTCCCGGCGCATCGGCACCCGCAGCGTGGTTTCAAAGCCCGACTCATCCCCCACCTCCAAATTCAGAAATGTCGCCGTGTCATAGCTGACATCCAATCGCCCGCGACCATCGACAACCTCCTGTCGCGAGAGCACCTCCTCCGAGAGATAGACCTCTTGCACTTCTCCCAGCCATAGGGCACAAAAGGGAAACCGACGCAGCCGCAAATTTCGCTGGGCCGCTGCTAGTACCGGTTGCAGCATCCAATACAACCCGCCCAAAATGCCACAGACCAGCATTGCTGCCGCCGCTGGACTACTGGGGCTAATCTCATGGACGCGGTTGTAAAACAGGGTGAAAATGATCAGCGCTCCCAAGGAGATAAACCCCCGGGTCACCACTTCTCGTCCACTGCCCCAGCAGTATTGATATTGCTCCGCAGTCGGCACCGCTGGGATCAGTTCATCCAGTTTTTGACGCTTGACCGGAAACAACATAAGGGTACCCCACAGCACCGTAACGCATGGCTTCCATTGTGGCATCCCTGGTCCCCGTCCGACAGAATTCAAGAAGCTGAGACAGCCACGAACACTTAGGATAAACTGCTACCAATCTGGCTTTGGTTTG
Source organism: Oscillatoriales cyanobacterium SM2_2_1 (assembly GCA_012031145.1). Taxonomy (GTDB): domain Bacteria; phylum Cyanobacteriota; class Cyanobacteriia; order Pseudanabaenales; family Pseudanabaenaceae; genus UBA999. The sequence goes on from JAAUUH010000015.1 coordinate 21,458, forward strand.
ACTCGTGCCAATCTTCGTCCTAGAGTGCCACGTATATGTCTGGTAGAGTTTATAAATTCAGTAATGTGAAGCGCTTGCTGTGCCCATGGTGACTCGAATCTTTCTTTGTAGCGATCAGACAGAGCCAGAAATTCGGGACTTCCTTCGCGAGGCGATCGAAGATATCGCCAACGGCAACAGCTATGTAGTCACTTGGAGTTGCGGCTCTATTCAGACGGTTAAAGTGGGAGATCGGGCTTACTTTAAGCGGATTGGCAGTGATCAGCAGGGCTATTTTGCCAGTGGTAGAGTGGTTGCCGCCGATCAAGAGTATCAGTTGCGGCAAAAATCCAGTCGCTACCGTGAACTCAGCGAAGCCTACGACATTGATTCCTACAGTAATAACTTCTGTGTTTGGGTGGCTTGGGATGCCTGTGTAGATTTTGACCTTCCTCTGCGCAGCGATACACTCCGTCAGTTGCCCCAGTTTGCCGGATTGCCCCTAGAGCCCCAGTCCGAGGCTGGTGTCTTTCGGGAAGAGTACATCCAAGTCCTAGATCGCGAGTGGGATCGCCACTTGGTGAGGACCAGTAAAGAAAATCGCGGCATTCGTCTCGTTGATGTTTTTTACAATTGGGGCTTGGAAGATAGTCAGCAGGGTTTTGCCAGCGATGCTCTCGATTCCTTCACCAAAGCGATTAAAATCCGCCCTAATTTCGTTAAGGCCTACATGGGGCGCGGCGATGTCTATCTTACCCAAGAGCAATACCAAAAAGCGATCGCCGACTACAGCCAAGTGATTACCTTGGTGCCAGAGCGCGCCAAATTGGCCTATTACAAGCGGGGACTAGCCCAAACCAAGTTGGGGCAGCAGGAAACTGCTATTGGCGATTTTCTAGACTGCCTTGCCCTAGACAACACCTATGGCGACGCCTACCTCACCCTCGGCAACACATACTACAAACTGCGGGACTATGCTAAGGCCGTGGCAACCTTCACCGAATGCCTAGTGCGATCGCCCAACCCAGAGCAAGCCCTCTACCGCCGTGGTCGTGCCCACCTAGCCCTCAAAAGTTACGAATCGGCGATCGCCGACTTTACAGCTGCCTGCGAGAGTCAAGTCAACCACACCGACAGCCTCTACTACCGTGGACTGGCCTATGCTGAAAGTAACCAACCTCAACGGGCGATCGCCGATCTCCAACTGGCTGCTGACCAGTACCTGGAACAGGGCAATACTGAGCGTTATCAGCGGGTTAAAACCTTTATGGAAACCATCCCTGCCCCAACCCTGCCCACTGCCCCGCCCCTAAGCAATAAGGAACTGGAGCGGATTGTGGTGGTGGCCGTCCCTCCAGTCCCCCTCTCGGAAAAAACCGCCCTCGTCGCCATCACCAGCCAATATATTCTCCAAGGCTGGCAGGTGCGATTGGTTGAGCGTTCCACCCATGGCTATGACCTCGAATGTCTTTGTGGTGAGTCGCGGGAGGATGTAGCCATCAAGGAAGTCCATGGCAGTAACGGTAGCATTCTCCTCTCCGCCGCCGAAATTCAAGCTGCCCAAAGCAATCCCCACTTCATTCTGTGGGTGGTCGATACCAGCCAAGAACCGCCGACCCTGCACCGCTATGCCGGTAGTGCCATCGACGAGCGCTGGGAGTTAGAACCCGTAGAGTTTCGGGTGCGCCCCACCGATCCTCGGCCGCCGCAGCAAATCTCGGAGCAAATCCTAGAAGCGCCCTAATCGCCCAAAAATAATGGTGGCACCCATTGCACCGCCTCCCTTAAGACGCGATCGCACCGCTGATAATCTGGTTCATGGCGGGATACCAATTGCCAAAATTTGGCGGAATGGTTCAAGTGCACGGTGTGGCAAAGCTCATGGATCAGCACATACCGCACCACATCCTTTGGCAAAAACAGCAACTTACCGTTTAAGCTGATGTTTCGCCGCATCGAACAACTGCCCCATAGGGTTTTTTGCCATCGCACCCGAACCTGACCGCAGGACAAACCTTCCGCCGCCTCTAATCGCCGCAGCCAGGGAATCAAATACTCCTCGGCCCGTTTCAGCAACCACCGCCGAATAAATTCTCGCTGCTGAATCAGAGTGATACAGCACTGGGGCAAGGTAAGGCACAATGACCCACCCCCATCCCGGAAATCATTGGCATTCACCACCCGCCACTGTTGGGCGATCGCGCGCAACTCCAACACCTCTGGCACCCTTGGGATCTCCCGGAACAAAGCCCCTGTCCCCGACTCTTCACCCATTGCCCGCTGCAACCAAGCCCGTTTCCGTTCGAGCAATTGGGGAATCTGCTGGGTGGGATAGCCCAAGGGCACCACCACCTCCAGTCCACGGCAGGGCAGTACCACCAATCGGGGATAGCGGGCCCGCTGACTCACCCGCACGCCATAGTCAAGGTGCTCCCATCGTGGCATTAGCCAAATTGAAAGATAAACGTTACCTTATCCCCTTTCCCCAGAGCAATGCGATCGCCCGCCCGTAGCTTGTGCCGATTTCCGGGCGGCAGCGGCAGGTTATTCACATAGGTGCCATTGGAACTGCCCATATCCTCCAAATAGAAAGCATCGGGCTCACAGCGAATATCTGCGTGGGTTCGGGACACAATATCCGAGTCAGGAAAGCCCGATACATCAATATCGGGTGGGATTACACTATTGGGCTTACCGAGGTGAACCACCGCCAAATTACTGGGAATTTCCAGTATGGTGTTGGTCTGCACATGGAGCAGCGACGCTGTCATCTGCTGCAACTGTGTCGCCGCCGGGGGGGCGATCGGCAAGGGTGCCACAGGCGTAGGCACCATCTCTGTCAAGTCATCGGGAGGGGGGGGCGTCACAACCGTCGCCGGAACAGGCTCAAGGTCTGGAGTTGGTTCATTCGTCATGGCAACTGATCCTAATTCAAATCCACAATGTCCGCAAAAACGAGCCTTTTCAGGAACCGATGCCCCACAGTTAGGGCATTGTTTCATAGCTACTGACGAGGGTACCACAGGAGCCGTTCCCACAAAACTAGCGGGCATAGCAATGGGTAGAGGGCTGAAACATGCCTCACAATGGGACGCACCATCAGGATTGCCATGGCCACAGTTAGGGCAGTTCAGCATGGGTCAAATTGGGCACTACGGTTCATTGTCGGGAAGCTGAAGTACAGTTTTAGAAACAATGCGGGTCTGTTTGCGATCAGCTTCACTGAGCGTCGTCCCTGACTGCAACCGCGTGGCATTAGCCTGGAGCACTGTTGCCGCATTCTGATCTCCTAACTGAAGCGCCGTTTTCGCAGCAGATTGTAACATTGTCGCCGCACCGATGGGATCGCCCGCTTGGAGTTTTTGCTCTGCCAATTGGGTCTGGCGGTATTTGGCTAGGGTCAGGAGGTGGGGCTGCACTTCGAGAGCCATGGTGGGCTGATATTGGGATATCAGCTCAGCCTCGACAGACTGGGACATGGTTTCCTGCCCTACGCCCCCAGTTCCGGGATGATCGTAGCGCACCCGCAGCCCCAAGAGCTTAATGTGGTTGGGCTGGCTTCCCCTGAGTCCCTGCTGAGGATTAAGGTAGAGGTTGGTCAAAATCACCTTTGATTGCTCAACGGATAGGTCTCCTAAGCGCACGGTCACTTGGGAGCCGGAAATCATTGGTTCTAACTCCACAACCTCGGGGGAGACCTGGGCGATGGGTTTCAGTTCTGCCAAGCGCACATTGGTGATAAATCAAAAATCAGGGCTGCATTGGTCAAGCTGATGGACTGGACGCGGTAGAGCAGGGTTTGGAAGGCAATGCTGGCATCACGGGGTGTGGGAATGTAGAGCATACTACCCCGTCCGGCATCGGCGATTCGCTCTAGCACATCCTGGTTCCAACTGTCGCCAAAGCCCAGGGTGTGCAGCGTAATGTTGACCTCCGCAGCCAACTCTGCCATTTTGACGCAGCGCTGATTATCGCCATGCTCATTTTCGCCATCGGTGAGGATCATTCCCTGACTAATGGCACCCTGCTTACCTTTGTTTAGCTCCTGTAGCCCCAGTTTGATGCCGTCATCGATACTGGTGCCCCCCTCGGCCCGTAGGGCCAAAATTTTACGCTTTATGTCATCCGGGTTAGCCACGGGTTGGTTGGCGACAATCACCTTGGCACGGTGGTCGAAGGCGACCACACTGAGGCGATCGCCCGGAGTTAAGCGATCTACCACCTCGCAGGCAGCTTGGCGAACTGTGCTGAGGGGCTCGCCACCCATGGAGCCACTGTGATCGAGAATAAGACAAAGGTTGAGGGGGGCACCGGCAGTGGGATCTTCGGCGGCGGCAAGGGAAACTGAGAGTTGGCGTTGCTGGCTGGCGCTGTTGGCATCGAGGGCGCGATCGCTTAGTTGGTAGGAGATTTTGACACTCATGCCCGGTTACTCACTGTGGATGATTTCAGGATACCCACACCTGCCCTAACCTAATGGGGAATGTTCAGAATTTCATAAGCCTTATCGAGAATCTCATCGGGATCAAAGGGCTTGGTCATGTAGATATCGGCACCCACCTCTTCGCCCCGGACGCGATCAAACTCTTGCCCCTTGGCGGTGAGCATGATGATAAAAATTTCTGGAAGCCTTAATTCCCGCTTAACCGCATGGCAGACATCGAACCCATTCATCTTGGGCATCATCACATCTAGAAAAACCAGATTGGGGTGCTCTTCTTGGATGGCGCTGAGGGCTTCCTCACCGTTTTCAGCAGTGAAGATCTCCACCCCCTCATCCTCTAGCTCCTCTAGGGTCTGCTCTAGGAGCATCCGAATATGGGGCTCGTCATCAACGATTAGAATTTTACTCATGGCTTTTAGGTCTTTCAGGTATAGATGACTTCGTAGATTTCGACAGGGTTTTTGCGCCCTTTGACGACAATATCGCCATAGGGACGGAAGGTGTAGTTGGAGCGAGCAGCATCGTAAACACTTCGGCTGACCAAGATCTGTCCCCCTTTGGCCAGTCCTTGGAGGCGGGCAGCCACATTGACCTCGTCGCCGATCGCTGTATAGTCCATATGCTGGGGAGAGCCAATATTACCAACTACTACTTCGCCTGTGCTGATGCCGATGCCAGTCAAAAAGTGCTGCTGAATCCAGGGCACTGGAATTTTAGCCAAGCAGCGTTGCATATCGATGGCCGCGGCGATCGCCCGTTGTTCATGGTTCGGAAGGGTAGCAGGGGCACCAAACATCGCCACAATCATATCGCCGACAAACTTATTCACAGTTCCTCTGTGGCTAAAAATCACCGAAACCATGTGGGTGAAGTACTCATTAAGATAGGTGACCATATCTTCGGCGTCTAGTTCTTCGCAATGGCTGGAAAAATTGCGAATATCAGAAAACAGCATCGTTAACCGCCGTTTGCTGGTAGTTAGGGAAATCTCGCCGGTCGCTGAAATCACCGTCTGGGCCACTTGGGGGGACAGGTAGCGCTCCAGATTGCTTTTGATTCGCTCTTCCCGAATCTTGTGTTCGTGGAGGAGGGCGTTTTCAATCGCTGCGGAGGCTTGGGCGGTTAGGGCGGTGAAGAGTTTTAATTCGGCAGCGGTGTAGTGGATTTGCTCCGAGGTACCAATACGGATGATACCCATGACCCGGTCTTGGGTTTTGAGGGGTGCGCAAATCAGGGCGTAGTCGGTGGGATAGCTGGAGTCATGGCGGGGGTCGGCGGACACATGGTTGACAATTTCGGCGCGTCCCGAAGTGAACACGTGGCCCTCGATACCTTGGGTGGGGCTGAGGCTTAGGGGAGGGGTCGTGCTAGGGCTAATGCTGGCGATCATTTCTAGACGGTGATCGGCTTCTTGGTAGAGCATCACCATGGCGCTGGTGGAAGGGATCAGCTTATGGGCCTCGGCAATCACCAGTTGGCACACCTCACGAATGCCGAGACAGGAGGCGATTTTGCCGGAAAAAGCATAAAGAAATGTGATTTCTCGGTATTTCTCAAGGGCTTCGGCGGCAAGGATGCGCCGATCTAGCTCCCGCTGCAGGTAATGAGCGGTTAGGTCGGCAAAAATCCGACCGTGGGGAGCAGGGGCGCGCACATGTCCCCAGAATTGCTCACCCGTGGTGATCGGCAAGGGTTCGCCCTCAGTCGGTTGACCCCAAAGGACGACTCCATCCACGTCGGTAATCTCTGGCACACACTGGAGGCTGCCAGAGAGAGAATTCAGGAGCTGGGCGAAGTATCCTTTAGTAACAAATTTTTTGAAGCTAATCAGTGCCATGCCAGCCAAGGACGTATTAACTTAACGGTATCACGCCCAACGAAACTTGACTGTGCCACAAATGGCGCAACTCCGGCTTTGATCGTAGAGACTTATCAAAGAGTTTGGTACACTGGTAAAAATTTTTCGCCTCCTATGCCCTACTCTGCGGAAATTAGTCGGCGTCAGCCCAGTTGTTTCATTTTTTTGGTTGACCAGTCTGGCTCAATGGCGGATGGTTTTGGTGGTGCGGATTCCGGGGTGATGGTTCAAAAGGCCCAAGTGGTGGCAGATGCGGTTAATCGTTTGCTTGATTCCCTAGGGCAGCGCTGCGTCAAGGGTAACGAGATTTACGACTATTTTGATGTGGGGGTGATTGGCTACAGCTCAGAGGTGCAGCCGATTTTTGCCGGGGATTTGGCACAGCAATATATGGCTCCGATTAGCAAGATCTATGAAAGCCCCGCAGCTTTAGAGCAGCGTATGCAAAAGATTCCCGACGGCATGGGCGGCTTTGTGGAGGTGTGTAATGAGTTTCCGGTCTGGTTCTATCCTCAGGCGGGGGGGGGGACAGCCATGGGTAGTGTGTTTGAAATTACGCGATCGCTACTGGTGGAGTGGACAGCCAAGCACCCCTTCTCCTATCCACCGACGGTGATCAACATCACAGATGGGGAATCGACGGATGGCGATCCGCGGGCAATGGCAGCGGCATTGCGGGAGGTGCAGACCAGTGATGGTACGGTGCTGCTGTATAACATTCATTTGTCATCGGAGGCGGCTCCCCAAGTTGCCTTTCCCAGCACCCCGGAGGTGCTCTATGACCCCTATGCCAAGCTGATGTTCGAGATTTCTAGTCCATTGCCCCAGGCCGGGCGGCGGGCGGCGGAAAAGGAGGGGTATCGGATCACGCCGGAGTCACGGGCGTTTATGTTTAATGCCGATCCGGTGAAGTTGATCCAGTTTTTGGATATTGGCACCCGCACCGATAATCTACGGTAGCGATGTGATCGTCATAGGCAAAGTGGTGGCGGTATTCGGCATCAAAGGAGAGGTTAAGGTTTATTCCCTCTCCGATTTTCCGGAGCGATTTGAGGTGCCGGGGCGGCGGTGGCTGCGTCGATCACCCGATGGGGCATTGCAGCCGATGGATCTGATTCGGGGGCGAGCTATGGCGGCTAAGCCCAATGTTTTTCTCGTGCAGTGGGCAGGGGTTGACACCCGCACAGCGGCCCAGGAATTGCTAGGGACGGAGGTTTTGGTAGAATCGGGGGATCGTCCTCCCTTGGCAGCGGATGAATACTACGTGCCGGATCTAATCGGCTGTATGGTGTGGAATCAGCGCTCTGGAACCGGGGTCGGAGTGGTGGTGTCGGTGATTCCAGCGGGTAATGACCTGTTGGAGGTGCGGGTTGCGGGGCAGGAGCAGACCATCTTGATTCCCTTTGTACCGGCGATCGTGCCCGTGGTGGATGTGGTATCCCGTCGCTTAGAAATTGATCCGCCGCCCGGGCTTCTAGGCGAGGTTTAGGAATTCATCGGGCTGCGGGTAAGGCTCCAAGCGATCATGCCGGTCAGGAGGGCGATCGCCCCTAACCCCCAAATTACCGCTTCGAGTCCAAAGTAGGATTCGGCAACCCCGGCCACCGCTAGGGGCAAACTCAGGGCAATGTTTACCGCATTGTTTTGTAGCCCAAAAACCTTGCCCCGCACTTCTTCGGCAGTTTCTTCCTGCATCACAGTTTGCATCGGAATCACACATAGTCCGGCAAAAACACCAACACCAGCAATGGCGCTCAGACCAAACCAAAAGCGCGCGGTGCAGAACCCCAACAGCACCATGAACCCTGCCATGCCCATGGAACCAATTAGGGCCAGCCGTCGCCGGGAGAGGCGATCGCCAAATCGAGCCACCAGCACTGCCCCGATCGCCATACCAATACTGGCATCGGCCAGGAGAAAGCCAAACTGCTCCGAACGAATTTCGGGCATAACCTCCGCTAGGCGCACCGCCAGCACTGTCATCGCCGCAATGATCGAAAAAGTGCTGATTAAATTCCATAGCGCCGCCTGCAGATTTGGCTGCTGCTGAATGTACCGCAATCCTTCGCGTAAATCCTGCCAGACATGGGGCGGTTCCATGGGGCGGAGGTTAATTGCCTCTTGGGTGCGTAGGGACAACAGCACTGCCCCCGCCAATAGGTAGCACCCCCCTACTAAAACTTCTTGCCCCCAGTCGGGAAGGATCTTTTCGGCGATCGCCAGCATCGGCTCCCCGAGGGCAAAGCCAAGAATCAGCGCTCCCATAATTGTCGTGGTGTATAAGGAATTAGCCGCCAGAAGTTGGTTTTTTTCCACAATTAAGGGAATGACTGATTGCTCTGCCGGGGTAAAAAACTGCGTGAACGTGGAAACCAAAAACGTAATCCCCAGCAGTCCCCAAAAAGCTGGCTCGGCCCCGGGAACTAGCCCCAATAGCAGCGGAATCATCAGCACCATTCCTCCGCGCAGCAGGTTGGTACCCACCAGTACCCATTTCTTGGACCAACGATCAATGTAGACCCCCGCCACAGAGCCAAATAAAATTGCCGGGATGGTGAAGGACACCATCACCGAAGATACCCACCCACTGATCGGCTGCCCCTCAATCTGGAAGCGGTGACTGACAATGGCGATAATTAAAACCAGAAAAATTTTGTCAGCAATCTGGGAGAAGACCTGCCCACTCCAAAGGGACAAAAAATTGCGATTGGCTAAGACGGTCTCTACGGCATCTGTTTCAACGGAGGAAGCAGTGGGCGGATCGAACAGATGGGTCATATTTGGAAGCAGGAGTCAATCAAAGTTGCCGAATGCAAGGATTTATCCAAATGATACTCCGCATAGGCTCGCAAAAGTTTTTCCACCCTCAGCCAACAGCGTTGCGATCGCCCCCACTGGGGTGGTTTCGACTGGGGCAGTTCCTGGAGGGCGGCGATATCCTCGGCACAGAGGATGGGACTGGGTGGCAAGGTGGGAATATCCAACACCACCCCCCCATGGGCGACACTAAACCCCACCAGCGCCGAGTCTGGTGCAATCCGTACCCGCCGCACGCAGCACTGAAAAACTTGGGGTGCAACTCCGGCGATCGCCAGCAGATGGTACATTCCCTGGACTAGGGCCGGCAGCACTTCCCCGGGGGTACACCCCTCTAGGCGCTGAAGGTGCTCTACTAAAAGAACAAAAAGCTCCTCCTGGGGTTGGGCGGTGATCGCCTGTCCTAGGGTCAACTCTGCCAAATATTGGGCCGCTGTCAGCCGCGCTAAATTTTGCGATAACCCGCCAAAGGTGGCAATTGTTTCTACTTGGGTGATCCGATCTAGCGATCGCCCCCGGGCCAGTTGCAGGTCATTCACCACAAATAACCCCGACCTTCCTGCCATCCGCGACTGATGCTGCCGCGCTCCGCCCGCCACTGCCCGCAGCACTCCCTGCTCCCGGGTCAAAATTGTCAGCAGACGATCCCGCTCCCCCATTGGGGCAGCTTTCAAATTAATACCGGTAACGCGATAGGTGCGGGACAAATTGGGCCGTTAGGGAACTTAATTATCATAGTTCCCACCTCAAACTAGGGGCCGTCATCCTTTAGCTGTTAAATAGCTGTTAAATGCCTTCACGGCGAGAGGTTCATCCCCTAGCCCGTAACATTGACGAGCGCGGTACCGCTGATCCTGTAGGGCTTATAGCTTGAATTGATGACGCGCCCTAATCGTCGGTGTAGTAGGGACTCAACTGATTTTCGTAGGCATAGCGCACAATCTGGGAGCGATTCTCCAAATTTAGCTTGGCCATAATGCTGCTGATATGGGTTTGCACCGTCCGGGGGCTGATCTGTAATAGTTTGCCAATTTCCTTATTTGTAAAGCCGTGGACGACTTGCCAAAATACCCGCTCTTCCGAAGGGGTGAGGATCATCCGATTCCCTACCGGGGTTGTGGGCGGCTGATAGTAGCGCAATGTTTCTGGGCAAGAACGCGCCCCTTCCCGTTTCTGGGGGCAATGAAACTCCATATCCGTTTTGCCAATCACGAGCGATCGCCATTCTTGAGGGGAACTGGTCGGGAAACCCGTTGTCCACCGACAAAGCTACCGTTAGAACTACCCAAATCCACCAACAAATAATTACCGCTATCCCCGACGGCCCGCGATCGCGCCAGCTTATCTTCTACGGGTAGGCGATGCACCCCAAGCAGTTGAATCGTGGCATGAAACCGGGAAATCCATTTTGCCGTTAACACAATAGAATTGGTATGATCACGACCAATAGTCCAGTACTCGGCGTCTTTCAGCGGAATCATGTGCTGCCCATCTTCACCATAGATCAGCAAGTACGGAAAAGAATGCAGCAGTGTGATATTGGACTCGGATAATTTTTTGGGTTGCATCTCAATAATTCCGTCATCTATCTACAGATATCTACAGAGTATATTCGCAGACGCACCAAAATTCTTGGCAGTTCCGCCCCAAAGGTTCTGATTTATTCACACTTTGTCTGTACTATATCTGAATATCTTGGACTGAAGATTTTGCATTCATGATGAATTTTTCTAACGAAACTAGACCATCACGATGATCGGAATATCTTTACTTACAGAAAAACTTCACTTACAGAAAAACTTCCTGAAAACTTAAATAGTCAGTCCCACGATTTTTGTCTATGTTTTTGACTGCATTAACTTAGTCGTTTGCCTACCCTCCCCTCCTTACCATGGATCCGATTTCTTTGCTCATCTCCCAAGTTCTGAGGGCGTCCCAACCCGGAACGATCGCCCAGATTAACCGCATTGAGTCCCCCATTGTCCGCATCCGTCCCGCCCAGGGAGGGGATAGCCCCGCTGCCGTGGGGGTTGAACTAGGTCTAGGCGATACAATCCTAACCCGCGATCGCGGGCGCACCGAAGTCCTGTTTCGTAACGGGGTGGGCGTTCGCCTTGGCGGCAACGCCCAACTGGTGCTTCAGCCCCAAAACCGCCTCAACCTCCGCGCCGGCGAGATGATCACCTGGGTGATGCCGGGTAAATCCCTGCCCCTCAGCATCACCACCCCCCTGGCCACCGCAGCGATTCGAGGCACCACTGTCTATGTCGAATATTTGCCCAAGGGTCAGATTCGATTCTTTGCCTGGGAAGGACGGGTGAGCGTGATTCCCACCGATGGCTCGCCTCCGCTGACGCTCACCACTGGCGAGGAGGTGGTGCTCACTCCCGGACAACCGACCCCTCCCATTCGCCGCATGTCCGTGGCTGAATGGCAAAAACATCGCCAAACTGCCCGTTTCTTGCGCAGCTTTCCGCAGCCGCTGCCCACCCAACCCCTGATCGATCGCCTGCTCCCCGGAGAAGTGCCATGACCGCTAACGATCCGCTAAATGAGCTGTTCGCCGTCATTCTTGACCGACGCGATCGCCCCAAGGAAGGCTCCTATACCTGCCAGTTGCTGAGCGGTGGCGATAACAAAATCCTCAAAAAAATTGGCGAAGAATCCGCTGAAGTGGTGATGGCTTGCAAGGATGACGACCCGGATGCGATCGCCGCCGAAGTTGCCGACCTGTTTTACCACACCCTTGTGGCGATGGCTTACCACCATGTGGACTTGGATTTGGTCTACCAGAAACTAGCTGCCCGTCGTTAGGAGTGCCGTAGTTATGTATCTCTCTGCCTAGGCGATCGTCGCTATGGACGTCCAGATCAAGATTCATTTCCTCCATTCCTCAATCCTGCCGCCATTCGCCTCAATCAATCTCTGGGGATGCAGTCGGACTCAAGAATCTTGGGGTGCATGTAATTTCCATATTGCCCGCTGCCTTCTCCAAAGAGCACCACACCCACTGGTTTGAAGAGGAATGCATCTATATCCTTTCTGGGCAGGGTATCGCCTGGCTTGGCGATCACACCCGTCCCCTCGGACTCGGAGACTCTATAGGTTGCCCAATTAACGGAAGAGCCCACTCGATGCGGGCAACGGAAACGGAACCCCTTGTTTGCCTTGTTTTAGGGCAGCGCCTAGACCACGACAGCACCGACTACCCCAACCAACAAAAGTGGCTCTATCGTTCCAAAGGTCACTGGAACCTCGTCGAGTGTTCCCACATTCAGCATCCGCAACGGTAACAGAACGGGAGCACGCCTAGCCAAGGCGGCCCTTTTTCTTTAGAATCAAACCAGCCACTGCGGAGGGAACATGACCGCCAAGATTCTCGATAACCGCTACAAGCTGCTCAAAAAAATTGGTGTTGGCGGATTTGGACACACCTTTATCGCTCGGGACATGCGCCGTCCCGGCACCCCCGCCTGTGTAGTTAAGCAACTCCAGCCCGCAAATAAAGATGAGTCCTTTATTCGGGAAGCACGGCGACTGTTTAACACCGAGGCCGAAACCCTAGAGCGGCTGGGACGCCATGACCAGATCCCCCAGCTTTTAGCCTATTTTGAAGAAAATCAGGAATTTTATTTGGTGCAGGAGTTTATTGAAGGCAAATCCCTGTACCAAGAATGGAAGGCCGACCCCGATGCTCCCGAGCCGACGGATGGGATCAGGCGGGGCAAAGCCATTTCCGAAGCCGATTCGGTGCAAATCCTGAAGGATGTGCTCAATGTGCTGGAGTTTGTCCATGCCGAGGGCGTGATCCACCGGGACATCAAGCCCGATAACCTGATTCGACGCAAATCCGATAACAGGATTGTCCTGATTGACTTCGGAGCCGTAAAGGCGATGCAGGATGGTCAAGCCAAGATTGAGACCAGCAATGGCGAGTCCCGCTTTACGGTTACCATTGGCACGCCGGGCTATATGCCCAGTGAGCAAAGTGCCGGCCGCCCCAACTTTGCCAGCGACATCTATGCCCTAGGGATGGTGGTTATTCGGGGATTGACGGGTGTTGAGCCGACGGACTTACCGACCAATGTTGAAACTGGGGAAGTGCAGTGGCGCGATTTCGTCAAGGTCAGCAACGGCTTGGGCATGGTGTTGACCCGCATGGTGCGCTATAAATTCTCCGATCGCTACGAATCGGTCAAGGATGTGAAGCGGGCCCTGACATCGCTGATGGTGGAGGAATCTTCAACCCTAGCGCCGACCCAACTGGTGCCCCAAACTCGTATACCCGGCAAGGGTGCTAAGGCAGATCTAGAACACCGCCTGCCCATATCTGGAACCTCAGCGCGGAGCAGTAGTAGTAGCAGTTCTGGGCTGCTGTTTGGTGGACTGTTTTTGGTGCTCGTAGCCCTAGGGGCGATCGCGGTACCGCTTCTGAGCCGCCGCCCATCGCCCCCCTCCCCTCCGGTTGCCTCGCCACCCAATCTCACGGCTCCCAACCCCCCCCCTCCCAATCCCGGGGTGATCACCTCCCCGAGTATTCGTCGCCAACCCATTCCCCTTCAGCCAGCGACCCCTTTGCAGCTCACCGGCACCCTCCCGCCCAGCACCACCTTGGTGTTTACCTTTCCTGCAACTAGTGGACAGGCGGTGTTAGCCAATGTCGCTGGAGTCGGGTTAACCCTGGAACTGCGCAATGCGACACGGGGCAGTTTCAGCTTCGGTAGTATCCTTCCCGAAAGCGGCGAGTATGAAGTTTCCCTCACCGCTGCGCCCGGCAACGAAGGACAGGCGCTACCCTACTCGTTGACGGTGGAACTTACTGGCGGGAGCAACCCCTCCGTTCCCGAGAATCCCAACCCACCCCTTCAGCCCCCGTCGCCGTCGATTCAAATTGAGGTGCAACCCCCCAAGCCCTAGCGCCTATACTGAGTAGGCATCGTCCATTACCTGGTCTTCTCTCTATGGATCTTCCCTACATCTACTACATTCCCATATACCCCGATGATGATTCTTGTGAAATGTTGATGCACCTGTTTGCCGGACAGGCAGGGATGGATGAGGAAATCATGGGACTATTGGAAGAGCTTGACCAAAGGGAAAAGTCTGGCGAGGCAGTGGATTATGTGGCCCAGTTAGAGCAGCGCCTAACGCTGAAGCGCCTTTCGGTTCGGCAGTTGCCTCGGCGGCGTTCGCACGCCCATCCAATTAGCACCTGAAAACGTGGCATAATTTGCGGATATTTGAACTACAGAACGAATGGCGGAAGTAACTTTTTTTAATGCCCTCCGTGAGGCGATCGACGAGGAAATGTCCCGTGATCCCCACGTGTTTGTTTTGGGCGAAGATGTGGGGCGTTACGGCGGCTCCTATAAAGTCACCAAGGATTTGTATCAGAAGTATGGCGACTGGCGGCTGTTGGATACGCCAATTTGTGAAAATAGCTTTACGGGCATGGCGATCGGGGCGGCGATGACGGGACTGCGCCCCATTATTGAAGGCATGAACATGGGCTTTTTGCTGTTGGCGTTTAACCAAATTGCCAATAACGCCGGGATGCTGCGCTACACATCGGGCGGCAATTTTAAGATCCCCATTGTGGTGCGTGGGCCCGGTGGCGTGGGTCGCAACTTGGGCGCAGAGCACTCCCAGCGGCTAGAGGCCTACTTCCAAGCGGTGCCGGGGATCCGGATTGTGTCTTGCTCCACGCCCTACAACGCCAAGGGGCTACTCAAGTCCGCAATCCGCGATGACAATCCGGTGCTTTTTTTTGAGCATGTGCTGCTCTACAACCTCAAGGAGGATTTACCCGATGAGGAATATCTGTTGCCCCTTAATCGGGCTGAGTTGGTGCGTCCCGGCAATGATGTAACCATTTTGACCTATTCACGGATGCGCTACCACGTGATCAAGGCAGTGGAGCAGTTGGTGACAAAGGGCTATGACCCGGAAGTGATCGATCTAATCTCCTTGAAACCCCTCGATATGGAGGCGATCGCCACGTCACTGCGTAAAACCCACCACCTGATGATTGTTGAGGAGGATATGCGCTGCGGGGGGATCGGAGCCGAGATTATTGCTTCGGTGAATGATCAGCTTTTTGATGAATTGGATGCTCCGGTGGTGCGGCTGGCTTCTTTGGATGTGCCCACACCGTACAACAGCACCCTCGAAAATCTCACCATCGTCCAGCCCGATGATATTGTCAAGGCGGTGGAGCGCCTGCTGGCCTAGCCATGGACTTCCAAGCGGTCATTATGGCATTGCAGCAATACTGGGGCGATCGCGGTTGTCTGATTGCCCAGCCCTATGATGTGGAAAAGGGGGCGGGCACCATGAATCCCCACACCTTCCTGCGGGCCATCGGTCCAGAGCCATGGAACGTGGCCTACGTGGAGCCCTGCCGCCGACCTACGGATGGTCGCTATGGCGAAAATCCTAACCGATTGCAGCATTACTACCAGTTTCAAGTGCTGCTCAAGCCATCCCCCGATGACGTCTTGCAGCAATATCTCGATAGCCTCAAGTTTTTGGGTATCGATCCGGCCGATCACGATGTGCGCTTTGTAGAAGATGACTGGGAATCCCCAACTTTGGGGGCTTGGGGTGTGGGCTGGGAGGTGTGGCTCGACGGTATGGAAGTGACCCAGTTTACCTATTTTCAGCAGGTGGGGGGGATTGACTGCCGGCCCGTAGCCGCCGAGATCACCTACGGTTTGGAGCGGCTGGCGATGTATTTGCAGGGGGTCAACTCTATTTTTGATATCCGCTGGCGGGGCACGGTCACCTACGGTCAGGTGCACCACCAAGGAGAAGTGGAGCATAGCATCTATAACTTTGGTGATAAGGGGCAGAATACGGATTTTTTGTTCCAGTGCTTTGGGCAGTATGAGTCCGAGGCAGCGGAACTGGTGGCAGCATCCCTAGTGTTGCCCGCCTTTGATTATGTGCTGAAGTGCTCCCATGCGTTTAATCTGCTCGATGCCCGCGGTGCTATTTCAGTGACCGAGCGAGTTCGCTATATTGCCCGAATTCGTCAGCTTGCCCGTCAGGTGGCGCGACTCTATCTGACCCAGCGGGAAGCGATAAACTTTCCCCTGCTGCCCACCTGATGATTTTTGGGAAGGTTCCCAGTGACCTGTTCCTGTTGCCAGAAAAACATGGAAATGTTGTTTTGGTTGTTTAGAAAAGATACCCGCTGAGTTCCATGGTTCATCCCTTATCGCGTTTATGGCACTATGCCCAATCCTATCGGGGGGCGATCGCCTATGCTGCAACCTGCTCGGTTTTGAATAAGCTATTCGATCTGGCTCCGCCGGCCCTGATTGGGTTGGCACTGGAAATTGTGGCCCGTCCCCAGGGGACAGGATTTGCATTTTTTGGGGCGATCGCCACCCAACTTCTGGTGCTCTCCCTGATTAGCGGTGTGATCTGGGCCCTAGAGTCATTGTTTGAATATGGCTATGGGCGGGGCTGGCGCAATTTAGCCCAAACCGTGCAGCATGACCTGCGCTTGGATGCCTACGGGCACCTGCAACAGTTGGAGATGGCATTTTTTGAGGAGCGGAGTTCGGGCGGATTGATGTCGATTCTCAATGATGATGTCAACCAACTGGAGCGTTTTTTGGATGGGGGGGCCAATGAGGTGCTCCAGGTGTTGGTGACGGTTGTGGCCATTGGCGGGGCATTTTTCTATTTGGCACCGGGGGTCGCTTGGCTGGCAATGTTGCCGATGCCGTTCATTTTGTGGGGTGCGATCGCCTTTCAGAATTTTTTGGCTCCCCGCTATGGTGCGGTGCGGGAGCAGGTGGGGCTGCTCAATGGGCAACTGGCAAGCAATCTGGCCGGGATCATGACAATTAAGTCCTTTGGCACCGAAGGCTATGAACTGCAACGGATTCAACGGGAGAGTGATGCCTATCGGGAGCGGAACCGTCGGGCGATCGCCTACAGTGCGGCATTTATTCCCCTAATTCGGATTGCCGTGTTTGCTGGGTTTGTGGCCATTCTCTACTTGGGAGGTCTGGAGGTCGCAGCGGACCGTCTGTCACTGGGGGCCTACAGCACGATGGTGTTTTTGACCCAGCGGCTATTGTGGCCCCTTACCCGCCTCGGAGAAACCCTCGACCAATACCAGCGGGCCATGGCTTCAACGCAGCGGATCTTTCAGCTTTTAGACCTACCGCTGCTGGAGATGGCGCGATCGCCCGAATTGCCCGCGGCAGCGGTGCCCGTGCAGGGGCACATTTGCTTTGAGGCGGTCACATTCACCTATCAAGCACGGCTGCCGCTGCTGGATCATCTGTCCCTAGAAATTCTGCCGGGGCGGCTAACGGGAATTGTGGGGGCCACGGGGTCGGGGAAGAGTACCTTGGTAAAGTTATTGCTACGGCTCTATGAGATCCAAGGCGGGCGCATCACCCTCGACGGCATCGACCTAAGGGATTGGCCGGTGGCAACCATGCGATCGCAGATGGGTTGGGTGAGTCAGGAAGTATTCTTATTCCATGGCTCGGTACTAGAAAACATTACCTATGGCAGCTTTGGGGCGACGGTGGCCGAAATTGAGCAGGCGGCCAAGATTGCCGAAGCCCACGAATTCATTCTTGAGCTACCCCAGGGGTATGACACGATTATTGGCGAGCGAGGACAAAAGCTATCCGGTGGGCAGCGGCAGCGACTGGCGATCGCCCGGGCCCTACTCCGTAATCCGCCGATTTTAGTTCTAGACGAGGCCACATCGGCCGTAGACAACGAAACGGAGGCGGCGATCCAAAAGTCCCTCAGTACAATCATTCAAAATCGCACCACAATCGCGATCGCCCACCGCTTGTCTACCATTCGCTACGCCGACCGCATTTATGTCATGGAACGGGGCAGAGTGGCAGAGGTTGGCACCCATGAAGATCTCCTGCTCCTTGGGGGCATCTACGCCAGCCTGTGGCAGCTACAAACCGGCGGCGGTGAATTCTGTCACCTGCCCACCTAACCCTAGGGTGATGGCTCGGGTGTTGGCTACCACCATCTGAATGTAGGTTTCGGCTCCGCTGCCCGGTGCCCCGAGGGAGTCGGAATAGAGCTCTTGCGGAGAGACCTTGACTCCGGCTTCCTGGGCGATCGCCCGAATCAGTTGGGGATTGAGGGTGGTTTCCGTAAAAATGGTGGGGATTTTTTGGGCTTTGATCGCTTGGGCGAGGTTTTTGGCCGTCTGGGCACTGGGCTGCTCCTCGGTGCTCAGCCCAATCAGGGTGCCGGGTACGGTAAGTCCATAGGTTTGGGCGAAGTACTGAAAGGCATCGTGGGTGGTAACCAAACGGCGCTGCTCGGCGGGAATAGTGGCAATTTGGGCCCCAACCCAGTCATGGAGGCGATCCAGTTGCTTTTGGTAGGCTTGGGCGTTTTGTACAAAAAATCGCGATCGCCCGGTTCCATTTGCCCCAGTTCCTCAGCAATGTGACCCACCATGGCGCGCACCCGCCGAACATCTCCCCACACATGGGGATCGGGTTCCGCGCCCCCGGCTAGGGGCGGTACCTTTTCAGCCAGGGGCACCCGTCGCGCCCCCTGACCCGCCGATTCAATCAGCCGAATCAGATTCGGCTCCAAATTGTAGCCATTGTAAAAAATCAATGCTGCCGTCTCGATGGTTTTTAGATCTTGGGGAACGGGCTCATAGAGGTGGGGATCGGCTCCCGGCTGCAAAATACCGACCACGGGCAGGCGATCGCCCGCAATCTGTCGCGTCCAGTCCGTAATCATGGTGCTGGTGGTGACTACAGTTGGGTTTTGGGGTGTAGGTGCGTTGCTCTGACAAGCCGCCAGCAAGAGGGCTAGCCCCAGCCCGCACCACATCAACCATAGCCGCCGCGCCCCCCTAGGGGCAGCATGGGCGGGGAATTTGAAGAATCCCATCGCTTTTCATAATCGTTTCATTTTTCATTATTTCATAGTGCTTTTCATTTTTGATATGATTTCATA